>DATGEL010000016.1 GCA_035310145.1 Dehalococcoidia bacterium | reverse complement strand
CTGCCTAACAATTGCACCGCCGCCGCGCCCCCGCCCCCGCCTGCACCACCCAGCAGTACGCTGACTATCTCATGTCCGCCGACTTCATTGCCCCCGTCCACCGCGGGATTGATCGTGGGGACCGTGATTCCGCTGCAATTGATCAGCGGCTATCCCTTCGTGAATCCCGCGATTGTCGGGACCCCCGGCCAAATTACAATGACCGCCACGGCGACGAACCCCGGGCCGGCCACGATCAGTCCCGCCACTCTGAACTTTGTCTACCAGTTCGATGCATTTCCGGGCTCGCCGCCGGCGACGGTGAACGGCTTCACCGGCATCGCGGCACCGACCGGCGTGACCTGCACCAACACCACGCCGGGGGCGCGACTTGGCTCGACGACCTCGTTCCAGGTCGGCGACACGTATTCCTGCGTGCTCACCTATCCCGCGGGCCAAACCCAGTCGTTCGTCGTGATCACGGGCAACGGCGTTGCCACGGTGAACCCCGGTCCGCAACAAAGCTCCCGCCCGGCGCCGAACAACGTCGGCTTTCCCTGCGGCACGGTCGCACCGGCGGCCGCCTGCACCACGGTCACGTTCACCGGCACGATGGCGGCCAGCGCCACGCCGAGCTTCACCGTGCGCTCGTTCGCCCTGGGCGCGGCGCAGCCGTACAATACGGCGACCGTCACGCCGTCCGGCGTGACGATCGTGCCGCCGCCGAGCGGTAGCGGCGGGGGCGGTGGTGGCGGAGCGGCGGGCGGCGCCGGGATTAACTCGGCGATCGGCTGCGCCAACTCGACGCAGGCCAGCGACATAGCCTTCCCGGCCACGCCGGTCACCGCCAACAACCAGCAGGGCTTACTCGCGAGCGCCAACCAGTTCGCCTCGCGGCCGCCCCTCTCCGGCAGCGCGTCGGCTCCGGGCGTGCTTTCGGTGCTTTCGCCGAACGTGGCGATCGTCTGCGGCGCGGTCTTCCAGGACTCGGGCGTCTCGCCGTCCGATCCAGACACCAACCCCAACACGATCGACGGCGGCACGATCGTCTACACCGTCTCCAGTCCCGCGGTGGAGATCGTCGAAGCGAGCGGGCCGACCTACACGGTCTTTTGCGGCACTACCACGCTTCCCGGCGGCAAGGACTCATGCACGGCGGCGAAGTTCACCCCCGCCTTCAGCCCCAACACTGCGCCACCCTTGCAGGCGAACCCGGCCTCGCCGGCCTTCATCAGCCCGCCGGAGGCAAACATCGTCCACGTGGCCCTGGCTCCCGGCGCCTCGTTCCCCTTCATCGGCGCCCTCAGCCCAAGCGTCTCGATCAGCGCGACGTACACTCGCGCCACGAACCTCGGCGGGGCGCTGACAATCACGACGGCGGCCGCCCCAATCGGTTTGCTGCCGCCGCCGTACCAGGTCCAGCTCAGCGCCAATCCCGGCACGGTGGCCGCGGCCAGCGGCGTGGACAACGGCAGCACCATCGTGGCCACGGTCGTGCATCCGGTGGTGACGGGCTGCGTGGCGCTGGCGGTCGGCGGCTTCCTCACCTGCCCGACGGCGCCGGTGTTGTTCCTGCAGGGCGCGGCGCCGGGCGCGGAGGGCGGCCAGGTGACGTTCTCCACCGACGCGGGGGCGCTGGGGCCGGCCAACGCCAGCTCCGGCTCGCAACTGGCGCTGCGCTACACCGTGCACTGCGGCCCGATCCCCTCGGCGCCGCCGGTGGTGATCGTGCCCGACGTGCCCAGCCTCAACCCCGCTCCCGCCTCGTTCGTCTTCGCGAGCTGCACCGCGGCGCAGGCGACGCTCTACGGCGCCGGCGCCCCCGGCACGGCGACCGTGACGGCGAGCTTCATCGGCGACATCACCGGCGTGACGGCGCAGTCCACGACGCAGGTGACGCTGGCCGCGGCCGGCGCGCCGGCCAACCTGAATCCGGGCTGTAACCAGATCATCACGCCATCCAGCCTCGCGCCCGGCAGCCCGCTCTCGGCTGTCGTCAACATCGTGCAGCCGGGCGGCATCGTGGTCAGCGTCTGGGCCTTCAACAACTCGACGCACAAGTTCCAGGCCGGCTACTTCAGCGCCAGCGGCGCGCCGGTGGACTTCACCACGGTCGGGCCGGCGCAGAGCCTGTTCGTCTGCGTGAACAGCAACGGCGCCTACCAGCCGGGTCCGCCTTCGGCGGGCAACGGGCCAACGGGGCCGTAGCGAAGCTTCTGGAGAGCGGCACGAGGGGCCGGCGCGGTCAGCGCCGGCCCCTCATCCTCTCCTGTCTCCTTCCCCCAATCCTGGAGGGAAGGAGACGATCCGGCGTAGGGCGTTCCGTAGCCGGTGCGGTTAACCCGACGGCGTTCGAGCCGGCACCCCACGATCGCCCCTTTCCCAGGATTGGGAGAGGGGTACGTGAGGTATGTGAAATGAGGTGAGGGCCGCCCGCGAGCCGGGAACGCGCTAAACTGCTGCACGGCGGCCGCGACGGCGAAGGCGGTACACTGCCCGCGACGCGACGGGCGCACAGTGCGGTGGCAGCCGACCAGCGGAGGCGCAGATGACGAATCAGAGCACAGAACGATCCGGGACGGCCGAGCGGCCCGGCCATCACTGGCGCGAGCCGGCGCGGGTGCAGGAGTACGTCGAGCGCATGGACCGGCGCGCGGCCGAGCGCCAGGAGCCGCTGACGCTGCTGACGCGGCTGCTGCCCTTCCCGGCGGACGCGGCGCTGCGCGTGCTCGACGTGGGCGCGGGGTACGGCGCGGTCGCCGCGGCGGTGCTGGCGGCCTTTCCGCGCGCCGAGGCGACGCTGCTGGACATCTCCGAGGCGATGATGCAGGTGGGCGCCGAGCGCATGGCGCCCTTCGCCGGCCGCTACCGCTACCTGCACGGCGACTTCGCCGACGGCGAGCTGCCCGAAGCCGCGGCGGGTCCGTTCCAGGCGATCGTCTCCGGGCGGGCGATCCACCATCTGCCGCCGGCCGCGACGCGATCGCTCTACCGCGCCTGCGCCGCGCGGCTGGCGCCCGGAGGCTGCTTTCTCAACCTCGACATGACCGCGGCAGTGGACGGTGGCGCGGCCGCCGCCTACCGCCGGGCGGAGGAGCGAGAACGCGAGGCGCGCGGCGAGCCCGCGGCGCCGCCCAGGTCGCACCACGCCGAGCACGAGGGGCACGACTTCCAGCCGCTCGACGAGCATCTGCGCTGGCTGCGCGAGGCCGGCCTGGTCTCCGTCGACTGCTACTGGAAGCGGCTGGGCAACGCCCTCTTCGGCGGCCTCCGGCCAAGCTGAGCAGGCAGCGGCTCCGGCCGACATGTCATAGAGAAGCGGCGCGGCCCGGACGCGCGCGGAGGCGCCCGCTACTCCTTGAGCAAACGCAGGGTGAAGTGTGCCGGCTCGGCGCCGACATGCCCCTCGTACGCCAGCTGGCCCTCATACCGGAATCCGGCATCGGCGTACGATCGCTTGCGCTCGCGGTAGAACAACAGCAGCTCCCAGCCCCGGTCCGTGTGGTGAATGATCCAATCGTCCGACCGGCCGCTGGTTTGCCCGTCCCACTCAAGCGTGCGACCGCGCAGGAGATTGTGATGTTCGGCGCCGTCCGCTGACGTATTTTCGGTGACGAAGAGCAAGATCGTGTCGTAGCCCTTCGGATGAAATACACCAGTATTGATGGTTGCGTCCTTCGTGTTGAGCAGCCCTTGCAACTGTCTCCGATCGTACGCTTCACCGACCGTCAGCAATTCAGAGACGCGCATGGCACCGTCCGTCTATTCAAGCAAGCGAAGCAACTCGGTCGATTGCTGCGCGATTCCCGGCATAGCGTACCGCACTCGGGCAACGCGTCGCCCCTCCCGCCCGCTTCCGCTATCGTGTTCCTGAGCACGGCACGACGAGGCGGAGCGTGAGGGAAGCGAACGAGGGCGCGGACGGTGCGGCGCCGCGGGTGGGCATGGTCGGCGCGGGGCAGCTGGCGCGGATGACGCAGCAGGCGGCGATCTCGCTCGGCATCGAGCTGCACGTGCTCGCCGGCGCACCAGACGACTCCGCCGCGCGCGTCACGCCGCACGTCAGCATCGGCCGGCCCGATTCGCTCGACGATTTGCTCGCCTTCGCCGCCTGCTGCGATGCCGTCACCTTCGACCACGAGCTGGTGGACGTCGCGGCGCTGCGGGCGCTCGCCGCCGCGGGCCACACCGTGTATCCCTCGGCAGACACGGTCGAGGTCGCGCAGGACAAGGGCCGGCAGCGCGAGCTGTTCGCCCGCCTTGGCCTGCCCGTGCCGCCGTTTGTGCGCGTACACGCAATCGACGAGGTCCGCGCTTTTGGGGCGGCGCACGGCTGGCCGGTGGTGCTCAAGGCCGAGCGCGGCGGTTATGACGGCCGCGGCGTCTGGCTGGCGCAGGATGCGGCGGGGGCCGGGGAGGTCGTTGACCAGGCGGTGCGGCGCGGCTTGTCGCTGCTCGCCGAGCAGTTCGTGCCGATCACGCGTGAGCTGGCGCAACTGGTGGCGCGGCGGCCGGGCGGCGAGAGCGTCGCCTACCCGCTGGTGGAGACGGTGCAGCGCGAGGGCATCTGCCACGAGGTGCTGGCGCCGGCGGCGATAGCGCTGGAGCGCGCCGAGGAGGCGCGGCGCCTCGCCCTCGCCATCGCCGAGGCGATCGACCTGGTCGGCATCATGGCCGTCGAGCTGTTCGAGACACGCGACGGTGTGCTGATCAACGAGATCGCCTGCCGCCCGCACAACTCCGGCCACTTCTCGATCGAGGCCTGTGCCACCTCGCAGTTCGAAAACCATCTGCGCGCCGTGCTGGACTGGCCGCTGGGCAGCATCGCACTCGTCGCGCCCGCCGCGGCGATGGTGAACCTGATCGGCGTGCCCGGCATGCCGCGCAATCCGGTGGCCAACCTGCCCGCGGCGCTGGCCGTCGAGGGCGTACGCATTCATGTCTACGGCAAGGAGTCGCGCCCCGGCCGCAAGGTCGGCCACGTCACCGCGCTGGGCGAGAGGACTGCTGACGCGCGCGATCGGGCGGCGCGGGCCGTGGCGCTGTTGGAGGGTTCGGGGTGAAGGGGATCGCTACCCCCAGCTTCAGGCCACAAATCCTCATGAGGGAGGCGCTGTGAACGCCGCGCCGGCCGCCCCGCGCGTGGGCATCGTCATGGGCAGCGACTCGGACCTGCCGGTGATGCAGGCCGCGGCCGAGGCGCTGGCCGAATTCGGCGTGCCTTGCGAGGTGCGCGTCGTCTCTGCGCACCGTACGCCGCGGGCGATGCTGGAGTACGCGGAGGCGGCAGCCACACGCGGCTTGCAGGTGATCATCGCCGGCGCCGGCGGCGCAGCGCACCTGCCCGGCATGATCGCCGCCGCCACGCCCCTGCCCGTGATCGGCGTGCCGGTGCCGCTGAAATACCTCGACGGCATGGATTCGCTGCTCTCGATCGTGCAGATGCCGGCCGGCGTGCCGGTCGCCACGGTGGCGATCGGCAACGCCCGCAACGCCGGCCTGCTGGCGGTGCGCATCCTCGCCGCCGCCGATCCAGCCCTGCGCGAGGCGATGCTCCGCTATCAGCAAGGTCTGCAGGCGCTCGTCGCGGAGAAGGACGCGGCCGTGCAGGCGCGGGCCGCGGGCATCGCCCGGGGCGAGGCGGCGCCGAGTAGCTGACCCGGTGGCTGCTCCGGGCGCATCGACCCTGTGCCCGCGTCGCGACATTCTACGTCTTGACTGGTCAGAGCGGCCGGCCGCGCGGTACAACAGCGAGGGAAGCTCCGCGTTCGCGGGCGAGCAAAGCAGCCGGAGCGGCAGGAGGAGTATCCGCTGCATCCGGCCGCCGTGGAGGCTGGCATGGCCGAAGAGCTGGAGAGCAAGATCACCGACGAGCACCGCGCCTTCATCGGGCGCAAGTCCGATCCCGTCTCCTTTACCGTGCGCGAAGGGGACGCAAACCGCCTGATCGGCCTGCTCGACGATCACGATCCGCGCTGGGCCGCGGGCAGCGGCACGGCGCCGCCCTACGTGCTCGGCCTGATGCAGACGGCGCGGCGGGGCGCCATGCCCTCGGTGCTGCCCGGCGGCATCATGACTCAGCAGGAGTGGCGCTTCACGCGGCCCTTCAAGATCGGCGAGGAGCTGAAGGCGATCACGCAGGTGATCGACATCCGCGACCGGTTGGGCGGGCGCTACGGCTACAGCGTGCTCGTCACCAGCGCCACCGATTTCTTCGACACCAATGACGAGCACGTCGCCGCGATCCTGATCACCGTGACGCAGTTCGACCCGAAGGCGGCGAGGGGGAGCGAGTGAGATGAGCCAGCGCTATTTCGAGGACATTCGCCCCGACGAAGAGCTGCCGCCGGTCGAGAAGCTGCCGACCGAGGAGCTGGCGGTGGACTACTTCGGCCGCGACAACCCGGTGAACCCCGCCTTCGCCGACGCCGAGGCCGGCCGGCGCATGGGCGTGGGCGGCGCCCTGGTGCCCGGCAACCTCAAGCTCTCCTGGCTGGTGCAGTACGCCAACGACTGGGCCGGCCCCGAGGGCCGGGTGACGAGCCTGCGTGCCGTCTTCCGCCGCCCGGACGTCGCCGGCCGCCCGCTCACGCTCGCCGGCCGCGTGGTGGACATGCGCCAGGAAGACGGACATAACATCATCGAGCTGGAGGTCGTCACGCTCGCCGAAGGCCAGCCCAGCGTGCGCGGCAACATGCAGGTAGAGCTGCCCATGCGCGGCGGCTGAGCGGGCGACCTCGCGCCTCATCGGTTCGCCTCGGCGGCCCTCTGCTCCGCCGACCAGGAGATATGGAGGGGCGATCCGGGTTGGAGCGTTCTCCTGGGCGGCCGGTCAGCGAGCCGCCATACGAGCGCACGCGCGGTTTTCCGTCGGTTCAGCGGCGCCGGACGGTACGGCTTTCTCGCGGTCAGCCGTGATCTTCAGCGACCGGCGCGAGCGGCGCGCCGGTCACTCGGCTACACTCTCGATCAGGCAGTCCGCTATCCCCCCTCTCCAGTTTCGGAAGAGGGGCCGGGAGTGAGGTGACACCATGCAGGCGACGCGCGACGAGGTCTCCACCGCCCTCCATCCGTTGGAACCGTTGACGGCCGCCGAGGTCGAAGCCGTGTCCGCGCAGCTGAAGGCGCAGTTCGGCGTGGAGGGACTCCTGTTCGTCTCGATCTCGTTGCACGAGCCGCCCAAGGCCGCCGTGCTCGGCTGGCCCGAGGCGGGCGCCGTGGCGCGCGAGGCCTTCGCCATCTTCCGCGACCTCGCCGCCCGCACGACCTACGAGGCGATCGTCTCGCTGGACGAGCAGCGCGTGAGCTGGTCGCGCAGCGTTCCCGGCGCGCAACCCTCGGTCACGTGGGAAGAGGCGCTTTCGGCCGACCAGGCGATCAAGAGCGACCCCGACTGGCAGGCCGCAATGCGCAAGCGCGGCGTCAGCGACTTCAGCCTCTGCATGGTCGACGCCTGGTCCGCCGGCAACTACGACGCGGACCCGAACCCGGCGCAGCGCGTCGTGCGCGCCCTTACCTGGGTGCGCAGCGACCCGACCGACAACGGCTATGCGCGGCCGGTGGAAGGGCTGCTCACCGTCTTCGACCTGGACGAACGACGCGTCGTCGAGGTCGAGGACAACGGCGTGGTGCCGCTGCCTCCCCGCGCAGGCAACTACGATGCCGAGCGCATCCGCAACGCCAACAACGTGCCCTCGTTCCCAGACGGCGTGCGCCAGGACCTGAAGCCGGTCAGCATCACGCAGCCGGAGGGCGCGAGCTTCAGCGTGGACGGCCACGAGGTGCGCTGGCAGAAGTGGCGGCTGCGCCTGGGCTTCACGGCGCGCGAGGGCCTGGTGCTGCACACCGTCGGCTACGAAGACCGCGGCCGGCTGCGGCCGGTCCTCTACCGTGCCTCGCTCTCCGAGATGGTCGTGCCCTACGGCGACGCGAACCCCACGCACTGGCGCAAGAACGCCTTCGACGAGGGCGAGTACGGCGTGGGCATGCTCGCCAACGCGCTGGAGCTGGGCTGCGACTGCCTGGGCGAGATCCGGTACTTCGACGGCGTCGTGGCCGGCCCGCGCGGTGAGGCGATCACGCTCACCAACGCGGTCTGCATGCACGAAGAGGATTACGGCATCCTCTGGAAGCACCGCGACGCCCGCGCCGGCACCACCGAGGTGCGGCGCAACCGACGGCTGGTGATCTCTTCGATCGCCACCGTCGGCAACTACGAGTACGGCTTCTTCTGGTATCTCTACCAGGACGGCACGATCCAGTACGAGATCAAGATGACGGGCATCGTCTCCACCGGCGCTGTCGCCGAGGGCGAGATGCCCGTGTACGGCACGCTGATCGCGCCGGGGCTCTACGGCCCGAACCACCAGCACTTTTTCAACGTACGCCTGGATATGACGGTGGACGGCACGGAGAACTCGGTGTACGAGGTGAACACGGAGACGGCGCCGCCGGAGCTGAACCCGCACGGCAACGCCTGGCTTGTTCGGCGCGCGCTGCTTGAGCGCGAAGGCGCGGCCCAGCGCTCGCTCGACCTCGCCTCGGCGCGTTACTGGCAGATCGCCAATCCCAACGTCTTGAACGCGACGGGCGAGCCGGTGGCCTACCGCCTGCTCCCCGGCGAAAATGCCGTGCCCTACGCGCTGCCTCAGGCCAGCATCTCCAGGCGGGCGGGCTTCATGGCGAAGCACCTCTGGGTGACGCGCTTCGATCCCGCCGAGCGTTACGCCGCCGGCGACTACCCGAACCAGCACCCGGGCGGCGCCGGCCTGCCGGCCTACGCGGCGCAGGACCGGCCGCTGGAGAACACCGATCTCGTCGTCTGGTACTCGCTTGGCGCCCATCACATCGTGCGGCCGGAAGACTGGCCGGTGATGCCCGTCTCGACGCTCGGCTTCAAGCTTCAGCCCAGCGGCTTCTTCGACGGCAACCCCTCGCTCGACGTGCCGCCGTCGAACGGCCACGGCGACTGCTGCGAGGCGTGACAGGGTCCGTACCTGCGAGCGCATGCGGGGCCGCGAGGGCGGGTTGGGGCTCGCCTGAACAGAGAGGTAAGCCGGTGTCGTTCGAAGACGTTCGAGCGCTGCTCTTCGATGTGTTCGGCACCTGCGTGGACTGGCGCGGCACGGTGATCCGCGAGGGCAACGCGCTGAACCGGGCGAAAGGTCTCAGCGTCGATTGGGGCGCCTTTGCGGACGAGTGGCGCGGACAGTACGCGCCAAACATGCAGCGCGTGATGCGCGGTGAGCTGCCATGGACGCGGCTCGACGGTCTGCACCGCATGGCGCTGGACGAGCTGCTGGCGAAGTACGGCGTCCAGGGGCTTTCGGAGGCCGAGAAGGACCAGTTGAACCGCGTCTGGCACCGGCTCGACCCGTGGACCGATACCGTGCCCGGCCTGCTGAAGCTCAAGCACAGCTACCTGATCGCGCCGCTTTCCAACGGCAACCTCTCGCTGCTGACCAACATGGCGAAGCACGCGGGCCTGCCCTGGGACTGCGTGCTCTCGGCCGAGCTGTTCCGCGCGTACAAGCCGGACCCGCGCGTCTATCTCGGCGCCGTCGATCTGCTCGATTTGCAGCCCCACCAGGTGATGATGGTCGCCGCGCACAAGCACGATCTGCACGCGGCGCGGGCGCAGGGGCTGCAGGCCGCCTTCGTGCCCCGCCCCTTCGAAGGCAATCCGGAGCGCGTGCCGGATCTGACACCCGATCCCGAATTCGAGGTCGTCGCGGCGGACTTCATGGACCTTGCGCGGCAGCTCGGTGGGTGAGAGCCGAGCGCCGGCCGCGCTACCTGCTGGATGAGAATCTCTCAACCGTGATCGCCGTTGCCGGGCGACGGCGCGGGCTGGATGTTGTCAGCTCGCACGAAGTCGGGCTGGACGGCAGGTCAGATGAAGTGCAACTTCGCTGGGCTGCTGCACACGGCCGCGCGCTGGTGACGCGCGATCGGCGCGATCTTTCGAACATTGCAGCAGGCTTCTTCGCCCGCGGGGAACTGCATCACGGCGTAGTGCTGGTACCGGAATCGCTGCCCACCGCGGACGTTGGGGGTATACTACGTGCCCTCGAAGCCCATGCCCAGCGGCGTGCCGACGGAATGCAACCGTACACCGTCGAGTGGCTCACTTGGGAAGCATGAACGGGTACTTCGCGTAGAGCGTTTCCGGCGTTATTCCGTCGTTTTCGGCGATCTCGGCATCGATCTCATCGGGATATGCGGAGTAGTACGCCATGGCGGCGTGTAATTGTTCGGGTGTGAGCCAGTCGAAGGCGCGGGCCAGCCGTGCGACCGTCAGCGGCCGCTCGCGGCAGCCGGAGATGACTTCCCACACGCCGAGGCCCGTGCCGGCGATCTTCGCCGTGCGCCCCGACGCCTCTGTGGCGAAGTAGATCCCCGGCATGCGGCGCATGCGCTCGGCTTCGTCGATCAGCCCACTCGTCACGCTCTTCCTCGTGGCGCGGCGGCGCCCTCCCGACCATTGTACGGCTGTACCGCGCCGGGCGGGCGCCATCGCTGCGGGCCCCCGTACGGTCTACGCCACCGGGTAGCCTTCTTCTTCCAGCGCCTCCTCGATCTGCTTGCGGCTGGTCTGGGCGGGGTCGAACTCGACCGTCACCTGTTTCGGCTCGATCGCGACTGCCACATGCTTCACGCCCGGCATGGCGCCCACCGCCTGCTCAATCGTGTGCTGGCAGTGCTCGCAGGAGATGTCCGGTGCGGTTAGCTTCAGCGTTTCCATGATCTCGTTTCCTCCATCTGCTTTGATACGCCCGTTGCTGTCTGTTGCGGGCGCGCTCTGCACGGCGCGCCCGCTGGCCCCTGCACGCCTTGGCTCACTTGACCTCGATCGTCCCATTCATGCCGGGGTGCAGAGAGCACACGTAGGCGTAGGTGCCCGGCCGCGCGAACGTGACCTTGAAGCGTTGGCCGGGCTGCAGCAGACCGCTTTCGAAGCGGCCGTCCGGCGCGCCGCGGCTGCCGCTCACCACCGTATGCGCTTGCTCGTCGTCGTTCACGAAGGTCACGGTCGTGCCGGCCTTGACGTGCAAGGTGCCGGGGCGGAACTTGTCCGGCATCCGCGCCGTGGTGCGCTGGCCCACCATCGCCATGTGCACCTCGTCGCGCCCCCAGGCATACGACGCGCTGCCGAAAACGGCCGCCTGGCCGGAAAGACCGCGGTAGGCGCCGAAGCCCACGGCGGCGAAGGCGGCGAGAAAAACGGCCGCGGCGACGAGCTGCGCCGATCGCGTGCCTCGTAGCCGCAGCGAGTTGCTCAGCACGGTGACGCTGGAGAGCGCCATCGCCACGGCGGCGAAGATCGGGTTGATCTTGCCGAAGATCGCCAGCGGCACCAGCACGAGGTTGTAGGCGAAAGCCCAGAACAGGTTCTGCTTGATCACCCGCATCGTCGCGCGGGAGAGCTCGATCGCCTCCGCCACGCCGCGCAGGCTGCCCTTCACCAGCGTGATGTCCGCCGCGGCCATCGCCGCGTCGGCGCCGGTGCCCATGGCGATGCCGGCGTCGGCCGCGGCCAGCGCCGGCGCGTCGTTCACGCCATCGCCAACCATCGCGACAACCCGGCCCTCACCTTGCAGCCGCCGGATCTCCACGGCCTTCTCGTCGGGCCGCACCTCGGCCACCACCCGCTCGATGCCTACCTGCCGTGCGATCGCCTCGGCCGTACGGCGGTTGTCGCCGGAAAGCATGACCACGTCGAGGCCGGATTCGCGCAGCCTGCGCACCGCCGCTACCGAATCGGGCTTCAGCGGGTCGGCGATGCCGATCGCGCCGAGCAGGCGGCCCTTGTCGGCGACGAGCACCGCGGTCTTCGCGCCGGCTTCGAGCAGATCGAGTGTTGTCTGCGCGTGTGCGATCTCGATTCCCCGCTCGGCGAGCCAGCGGGCGCTGCCGACGAAGACCGTAGCCGCGCGCACGCCGCCGCCCGGCGTGGACTCGAAGTCGTGGACGGCAGGCAGCGCGAGGCCGCGCTCGGCGGCGGCGCGCACGATCGCCGCCGCGAGTGGGTGCTCGGAGCCGCGTTCAACGGCCGCGGCGGCGAGCAACAGCTCAGCCTCCGTGGCGCCGCCGATCGGCACCAGGTCGGTGACGGCGGGCTCGCCGCGCGTGACGGTGCCGGTCTTGTCCAGCACCACGGTGGTCACGTCGCGCACGCGCTCCAGGCTCTCGCCGCCGCGCAGCAGGATGCCGTGTTCGGCGCCGCGGCCGCTGCCCACCATAATCGCGGCCGGTGTGGCCAGCCCGAGGGCGCAGGGGCAGGCGATCACCAGCACGGCCACGGCCGCGACCATCGCCGCGGTTCCGCTGAAGCCGGCGAGCAGCCAGCCGCCGAAGGTCAGCGCCGCGATCAGCAGGATCGCGGGCACGAACACTCCGGCCACGCGGTCGGCGAGCCGCTGCACGGGCGCCTTCTCCAGCTGCGCTTGTTCCACCAGGCGCACGATCTGCGCGAGCTGCGTCTCGCGACCCACGCGCTCGGCCCGCATGCGCAGCAGGCCATGCGTATTGATCGTCGCGCCGATCAGCGCGTCGCCGGGCGACTTGCTCACGGGCAGGCTTTCTCCGGTCAGCATCGACTCATCGACCGCCGAACGGCCGTCGAGCACCACGCCGTCGACCGGGATCTTCTCGCCGGGCCGAACCAGCAGTTCGTCGCCCGGCACCACGGCCTCGACCGGCACATCCTGCTCGACGCCCTGGCGCACGCGGTGCGCCGACTTCGCGCCCAGCCGCATCAGCTCTCTAATCGCGCTGCCGGCGCGGCCGCGAGCGATCGCCTCCAGCAGCTTGCCCAGGTAGATCAGCGTGATGATCAGCGCCGCCGTGTCGTAGAACGGATCCTGCCCGGCAAAGGTCGCCCAGACGCTGTAGAAGAAGGCTACGGTCGAACCGACCGACACGAGCGTGTCCATGTTCGCCGTGCCATGGCGCGCTGCCCTGAGCGCCCCGCGGTGGAACTCCCAGCCGACGAAAAGCCAGACGGGCGTGGTCAGTGCCAGAAGGATGTAGTCGCGGTAGCGCAGGTCCATCGCGAACATCGCGATGACCGCAACGGGAATCGAGAGCGCCAGGCCCAGCGACAGCTTCGCGTAGCGCAGGCGCAGATCGCGGCGCTGGCGACGATCCTTCTCGTCCTCGGCCCTCACCCCCAGCCCCTCTCCCATTCCTGGGAGAGGGGAGACGATCGGGCGGGCGCCGTAGCCGGCCTTCTCGACCGCCGCGATCAGGTTCGCGGTCTCTGGCGGCGCATCTTGATCCAGCGTCACGCTGGCGCGCTCGGTCGCCAGGTTCACGGCGGCGCTCTGCACGCCCGCCACCTTGCCGAGCGCCCGCTCAACACGCCGGACGCACGAGGCGCAGGTCATGCCCTCGATCGCCAGTTCAGCGGTCGCGCGGGCCGCACCATCCTCGCCTTGATTTTCGACCTGCATCGCCAGGTCGTGCTCCGAAATCGCCATGACCATTCCCGCCCAGTTCTCCGGCCGATCGCGGGGTTCGCCGAAGCGATCGGCCTTCACCAGGCATCTTCAACCCTATAGTAACTTGAGAGTCAAGTGCCAGCACGAACGGGTTGCTCCTCGGTCCCGTCGTGCTCAGCGCTATACTCCTGCCATCGACGCGTCACGCCGCGGGCGGTGCGGGCGGCACAGGGAGCGGAAACGATGACCGGCATGCCGTGCATCTCGGCCGACTCGCACATCGTCGAGCCGGCGCACATCTATGACGGTTTGGTGGAGAAGTACGGCGAGCAGGCTCCGCAGATCAAACCCGATCCGCAGGGCCGGCGCGGGCCGTATAAGGTCGTCGGCGATAAGCGCATGCCGATCGGCCGCTTCGGCATCGCCGGTCATGACGCCAACGACCCGGACATCGACACGTTGATCGCAAGGGGCTATGGCGCCTTCCGGCCGGGCGTGCTCGACCCGGCCGAGCGACTCAAGGACCAGGCGATCGACGGCGTCTCCGCCGAGGTGATCTATCCGAGCCTCTGCATGCTCACGGGCGCCGCCGAAGACGCGGCGCTCTCGCTGGAGATCGCACGCCGTTACAACGACTGGCTCGCCGAATACTGCGGCCACGCGCCGAACCGGCTGATCGGCGCCGCCTCGATTCCGCTGCGCAACGTGGCCGACGGCGTGCGTGAGTTGCAGCGCGCGGTGAAGCTTGGCCTGAAGGGCGCGGTGATCTGGTGCACGGCGCCGGGCGAGCGGCCCTACGGAGATCCCGCCTACGATCGGTTCTGGGCCGCGGCGGCAGAGGCGGAAACGCCGGTAACGTTCCATATCTTCACGGGCGCCGACGGCATGCAGATGCGTCTCCCAGCTGACTGGGATCCCGTGTTGCACTACGCGCTCTCGCACACCGCGGCCGAGGTAACGCTGGCGACGCTGCTGACCAGCGGCGTACTCGAGCGCCACCCGCGGCTCAAGATCGTCGCCGCGGAGTTCGACACGGGCTGGGTCGCGCACTTCCTCGCCCGGCTCGACTTCGCCGTGCATCGCACCGTTGGCCACCCGGCCCAGAAGCTGCCGCTGACGCCGTCCGAGTATTTTCGCCGCCAGTGCTGGATTACGTTCGAGGACGACGCGATCGGCGTTCAGACCCGTGACTTCATCGGCGTGGACCGGCTGATGTGGGGCAACGACTATCCACACCACGACTCGCTCTGGCCCGAATCGCAGGAGGTGCTGAGGCGCCTGTTCGCCGGCGTGCCCGCTGCCGACCGTCGCAAGATGACCTGTGAGACCGTGGCGAGTCTGTACGGAATCGTCGTCCCGCCCCGCCCTCATCCCCCGGTTCGATCCTCCGGGCTCAGAACCAGCGGAAGGGGAGACCCGGGCACGGCGGTCCGGGGCTGAAGGCGTGGCTGCTCCGCAGGTCGGTTTGGACTCACGGCAAAACCCGCCGCGCCTGGCCGGGTCGACGCTCAGCGAACCGCCCCACGCCCGCTCACCGCTCTCGATACACTGCCCCGGTTGCGGCTGCCGGTTGCGGCTGCCCGCGACGCCGGTCTACGCTCGTCGCGGGGCGACGAAGCCACGCGCCGCTGGAAGTCCGAAGAGAGCAAGGAGATGCACGTGATTGAAGGTGTCGCGGCGGAACTGAACCCTCCCGTACGCATCCTCCTCGGTCCGGGCCCCAGCGCCACGCATCCGCGCGTGTACCGGGCTATGGCCGCACCCATGGTCAGCCACCTGGATCCGGCCTACCTGCAGATCATGGACGACGTGCAGGCGATGCTGCGCGCCGCATTCCGGACGCAGAACCGCATGACACTCGCCCTACCCGGCACCGGCACCTCCGGCATGGAGGCGGCGATGGCGAACCTGCTGGAGCCGGGCGATACGATCGTGATCGGCGTGGCCGGCTACTTCGGCGAGCGCATGGTCGAGATGGCCGCTCGCTACGGCGCCAGCGTCGTGCGTGTCGATGCCGCGTGGGGCACGGTGGTCGAGCCGCAGCGCATCCGCGACGCCGTGCGCGGCGCCGGTCGTGTGAGGGCCGTTGCGATCGTGCAAGGCGAAACCAGCACCGGCGTGCTGCAGCCGATCGACGAAGTCGCCCGCATCGCGCACGAGGCCGGCGCCCTGGTTATCGTGGACGCCGTGACCTCGTTCTGCACCTGCGAACTGGCCGTCGACGCCTGGGAGCTGGACTACGTCTATAGCTGTTCGCAGAAGGGTCTCTCCTGTCCGCCCGGTCTGGCGCCGATCAGCGTGAGCGAGCGGGCGATGCAGGCGATCCACGCGCGCGGCCGGCCAGTCTCGAACTGGTACCTCGACCTCACCCTGTTGGAAAAGTACTGGGGGCCGGAGCGCGCCTATCACCATACCGCCCCAGCCTCGATGACCTACGCCCTGCACGAAGGATTGCGCATCGTGCTGGAGGAGGGGCTGCCGGCGCGGATCGCCCGTCACCAGAAGCACGCTCAGGCCGCGCAGGCGGCGTTCGAGGCGATGGGCATGCCGCTGGCGGCGCAGGCCGGCCATCGCCTGCCACCGCTCACCACGGTTCGCATTCCCGAGGGAGTAGACGATGTCCAGGCGCGCGGCCATCTGCTGCGCGAGCGCGGCCTGGAAGTGGGCGGCGGACTCGGCGCCTTCCGCGGCAAGGCGTGGCGCGTCGGCTTGATGGGCCACTCGTCCACGGCCGAGAACGTGTTGCTGGTGGCCGGCGCCCTGGCCGAAGCCTGCGCCGCACAGGGCGTGCGGGTGGACGCCGCGGCCGGGTCCGCCGCGGCGTCGAAGCTCCTGTTCGGCACGGCATAACCGCCGAAGCTCGCTTGTCGCCGCGGTCGCTTGGTGAACTCGCGAAGTGGACGGGGTGCGCGCTCGCGCTTGACCGTGCCATGCAGCCATGGCCACGCCGAGCGGCCCGGATGCCTGAAGGCATCCGGGCCGCTTTCTGTGCAGTCGCCTCGAGATCTTCGCTCCGCGATTGTCGCCGCCTGGCCGTACGCCGGCCCTGGCGCATCCGCGTGTCGGGCTCTGCTGACGATTCGGGTCCGCTCCGGATAGCCTCGAGGTTTTAGCAGCGCGTGTAACGTTCGCCGTGCAACCGGTGTCACAGAAGCAACGGCCGCGTGCGTTGATACTCAAGAGGGTGGCCGGATTCGGACGCGGCCGCCGGCAAATCCGCACGAGCGCAGGAGGAGTGCGATGCCCAGGAGTTGCCACGTGTGCTCGCGACCGATCCTGCCGGCGGACGAGCCATCGCTGCTGTGGGCCGTACGGCCGCCTCCCCAGCACCGAGACGCCTTCCATCTCTCATGCTGGCTTGCCTGGCGGAGCGTGCACGGCAAGGGTCGGCGGGCGCCGTCAACGAAGCCGCACGCGCCCGTAGCAGCCTGATCCTTCCCCGTTGCCGGCGAATCAGGCGGCGGACGCGATTCGCGCGGGGCGTTTGGCCGTGTGCCTGCGCCGTCCCGCGAGGATGCGCGAACTGAGCAAGAGCCCGACTACCGTCGCGCTGGCGCTGTAGACCCAGCGCATCCAGGATAGATCCTGGCTCGCGCCGGAGAAGATACCGTGTGACGTCGCCAGCAGGTAGAGGGCGAAGCTGCCGTAGTGCAGGGTGCGCCAGGCTCGCTGGCCGATGTGCGCGCGCAGGTAGAAGCTGATCGTGATCGTCCCCAGCAGGTAAAGGCTGAGTACGCCGATGCCGGTTGCCACCTGGCGGTAGCTGCTGGTGAACGGCACCAACACCTCGCCTGGCGAGAACGGTTGGAAGGTGTCGACGAGCAAAGCGCCAACGTGCAGCGCCACGCAGGCCAGCGCCAGCCACGAGAGCCACTCGTGCAGGGCGAAGGCTGTGGCGCGGCTCATGAGCCGGTCGAGCGCCCGCGTCGAGATGCTGAGGCCGAGCACAGTCGTGCCGCTGAGCAGCAGGTAGGCGGTGATCGCGGCCGCCCGCGTCGTGTACCAGGGCAGGCGGCTGCCTAGCACGCCGGCAAGGTCGATGCTGGAAGCGAGCCGCCCGGCCAGGATGAGCGCGCCGGCCCCAATCAGGGCGCCGGCCAAAGCCGTGCACACGGCGATAACGCAGGCGCTCAGTCGGGCGGGCCAGGTTCGGGCGGTCATGCGTTCACCTCCGCGGGCTGCTGGGCTGCGCCGGCGGGGATCCAGCTCAGGCTGCCGGCCACGAGCACGCGGCCGTCGCGCCGCACGAGCAATCCGCCCAGTTCGGCAGCTTGAACCAGTGCCGCGAGGCCGAGGACACTGCCCAGCAGCAGGGCGCCCTTCGCCGCTACCTCGGCCGCGGCGGTGGTCGGCGCGACCACCGTCACGCTTAACAGGTCGGTGAGCGCCGGCGCGCCGGTGCGCGGGTCGATCAGGTGATGGCGGCTCCCCGCCTCGGTCTGCCAGCGCCGCCGTGTGATGCCCGAGGTGGCGACACCACGCCCGCCTTCGAGCTGGAGGGTGCCCAGCACCGCTCCGAACGGTCCATCGACGTCGATCGCCCATGCAGGGGCGTCGGGCGGCAGGCCGAGCATGGCGATGTCTCCGCCGATGTCGACGAGCGCCGGCCCGAAGACACCGAGCCTCTCGGCCACGCGGTCGGCCAGCCACCCCTTGGCGATGCCGCCGAGGTCGAGCCCAACGCCGTTGGGCAGCGTGACCGTGCCCCGGGCTTCGTCGAGCAGGACTTCGCGCCAGCGACCCGCCTGCCGGGGCAGGGCGGCTGCCGGCATGGACCGCGACGGTTTCTGCTCGAGATCTGCGAAGCTGCGGTCGTAGCCGGCGGCGAGCAGGGCGCCGTAGACGGTCGGGTCGAACAGCCCGCCGCTGGCCGCCGCCGCATCCAGCGCAATTTCGATCGCAGAAAAGGTGAGCGCCGAAACTCGCACCGGTGTCACGGCGCCGCGATTGAGGCGGCTGATCTCGCTCTCCGGCAGGAAGCGGCTGAGCAACGCATCCGCCTCGCGCAGCAGGGCGACCTCCGCCCAGAGCGCCGCCTCGGCCGACGCCTCCTGTCCCCGCCGCGGCCAGACGGCGAGCGAGACCTCTGTTCCCATCGCGCGGAAGACCACGCGCAGCGAATCGAGCGCGGACTCGTTCGCCGGGTCATCTGCCGCACCGGCTGAATCGGTGTTCATTGCTGCTGCTCCTGGCTACGACTGGCGCGTGGCGGCATGGCTGCTGGACGTGCCGGCGGCCACATTCCTGCCGCCGGTGCTGGCCGGCGACTGCGTAGTCGGCGTCTGCGCGGCGGATGCGGCGATCACCGGAGTCGACGCGGGTGTTGCCGTGGTGGCCCGGGTCTCATCGGACCCGGCGGATGCGCTGGCGGCCGGTGATGTCGTTGCCGCGGTCGCGGCGGCTTGTGCGGGAACTTCCGACTCGGCGAGCGTTGCCGCCGTTGACTGGCCGGCCGCGGCGCTCGCCACTGCATCGACGGCGGAGGAGGCGGCTTGGCCTCGGTGCTGCGTCGAGACGGCCACCAGCGCAAACGCGCCGGCCAACACACCGAAGCTCGCCGCCGTGGCCCGCTTCCTCAGCAGCGCCGTGCGCTGCGTGCGAGTCTTCATCTGCTCTGCCATGGGTTCACCTCATGCTCATGCTGGCGTGCGGTGGGCGCGGTTCGCGCCTTCGCCACTGCCTTCAGGCTACGAGCCGGGCGTTGGGCCGAGATTGGGCCTTGATGCGAAAGCCCACATCCCGTTCTCATTCAGGTCCAATGATGTTGGTGGCCGCGGCGATCGGGCGCCGGCGTATGCCCCGCCCCGGCCGTTGCCGGCGGGCTGCTACGATACCGAGACGGCGAGTGAGCGGAAGGTTGCAGATGGCCGAACTCTGCGCACGTTGCGGCACGCGGCATGACGGCGACTGCCCACCCGAGCCGACGGTAGCTGCCGGCGAGGCTTCGCTCGAAGCGTGCGCCTTCTGCGGCGAGCGCCACCCCGTCGCGATCTCTTGTGCGCAATGGGCACAGCGTGCGGGAGGCAGCACGCCGGCCGTATTCGGCGGCGCCGGCACGGCGAGCCGGCCGCAGCCGGTCATCGTCTCTCGCCGGCCGCGACGTTCGGCGGCTCAGACTCATGCGTTCGAGCGGCTGCCGCTGCGCATCGGCGTGGCGATCCTGGTGCTGATCGGTGCCTTTGCGCTGGTGAAGAGCATCGCCGGCCGGGTCGGCAGCGGTTCTGGCGGCACATCTACATCGCTGTCCGCCTGCTCCGTCGGCCGCATCCGCGCTAACCTGACCACGGCCGCAACGATCGAAAGCGAAGCGGCGCACCGCTTACCGATCGAGTCGCGGCCACGAACGCCCTGCTGCTCGGTGCAAGCACGGACTGCAGCCAGCAGGTGTTCTTGCTCTACACCGCCTACATCGACGATGCCGCGCTCTGCCTCAGCCTCGCCTCGCCCCAGAGCTGCCAGGCGCGCGATGCCGTCCATGACCGCCTGAATCAGGCGCTGGCCTCCGGCGAATAGGCATCCTCGCAACCGACCGAAGGTTTCCCTGGGCCGCAAGCCGTCCCGCGACGCCAGACAAGCACCGAGCGGGCGAATTCGCAATGGGAAACAATCCGTTTGCTGAGAAAACCCTCAGGCCGCCGCCGCGCGGCGCGCGTACACTTCCGCGCGCGGAGGTGACGTATGTTTCGCAGTCGCTCGGTGACGACGCTCGAGCGGATGGGCTGGGGCGCCGTGGTGGTAGTGCTGGCCGTGTTCGCGGCGCTGAGCTTTGTGCACGCGCAGAGCGGCGGCAACGCCGGCACGCTGCGCATGTGCGCGGACAACTCGACGCAGGCGCTGAGTGTCGCCCAGAGCGGTTTCGCCTGCGCGGAGAACCAAACGGAGTACGACGTCAATATGGAGGGGCCGGCCGGTCCGGCAGGCCCAGCAGGCGCGGCCGGACCGCAGGGGCCGCAAGGTCCGCAGGGGCCGCAAGGGCTGCAGGGCCCGGCCGGGCCTCAGGGACCGCAGGGGCCAGCGGGAACCGTGAGCTCGGGTGTCTGCCCGCTCGGATTCGCCTTCAGCCTGTCGGTGAACGGCTGCGTGCCAATCACCGGGAACGCCTCCGGCGTCTGCCCGCCCGGCTTCTTCTTCGACACGACCACGGGGCAATGCGTGCTCTAGCGGCAGGCACCGAGCGCAGGATCGAGACCGGGGCCGGACGCTCTGGGTTCTCGCCCGGCCTGCCCCGGCGCGCGGACTGCCGCTATACTGGCTCGTGTGAAGGCCGAATCCGCCCCGGCGCCGCTTGACCCGCCGCAGCCCGCGCTTCCAGCCGTGATCCTGGCCGCTGGACTTGGCTCGCGCCTCGGCGGCGCGGGCGGCGGCG
Organism: Dehalococcoidia bacterium; assembly: GCA_035310145.1. Taxonomy (NCBI): domain Bacteria; kingdom Bacillati; phylum Chloroflexota; class Dehalococcoidia; species Dehalococcoidia bacterium. Next base: position 22,971 of record DATGEL010000016.1, on the reverse strand, counting down.
CGCCCAAGGCGCTGGCGCCCGTCCTGGGCCGGCCGCTGCTCGCCTACACCCTGGAAGCGCTCGCGCAGGCCGGCGTACACCAAGCGTATGTCGTGCTCGGCTACCGCGGCGCCGAAATCGAGGCGGCGCTTGCCGGCCTTGGGCCAGGCGGCCCGTCGCTGCATGTTGTCTGGAATCCGGACTACCGTTTGCCGAACGGCAGTTCGCTTGCCGCGGCCCGCGCCGCCGTTGCTCAGGCGCCCTTTCTGCTGCTGATGGCCGACCACCTGCTGAGTGTGGAGGCGATCCGCCGCATGCTCGGCGCGGAACAGCGCTTCGCCATCGGCGTGGATCGGGGACCGCTGCCGGCGTCGCGTCTGACCGACGCGACCCGGGTGCGGTTGCGACCGGACGGCCTGGTCGCGGCGTTCGGCAAGCGGCTGCGCCGTTGGGACGGGATCGACACGGGTATCTTTCGCTGCCACCCGGACGTGTTTGCCGTGATTGACGAGCTCGGCGTCGACTCAGAGCTGAGCGCGATCATGACGCGCGTGGCGGCGCGGCAGCCGTTTCACGCGGTAGACCTGAGCGGCGCCTTCTGGCTGGACGTGGACACGCCCGCGGACCTCAGGGAGGCCGAATCGCTGCTGCGCCACGGTTGAGCACGGCCGCGCGTCGCCTTACCTCCCATGCTATCCTTACTTCAATGCGAAAGTAAGGCAGCAATGGGGAGCAGTATCATGTCCACGGCGACGATTACCTCAAAGGGTCAGGTCACGATTCCGAAGGAGATCCGCGAGGCGCTCGGCCTGCGCAAAGGCGACCAGCTCGTCTTCTACGTCGAAGACGGCAAGGCCATCGCCCACCCGGTGCGTCATCGCGACGTGCGCGAGCTGGCGGGCATCATTAAGAGTGATCGCCCGTGGCCGGGAATGGCAGCGGTTCGCGAGCAGTATCGCCGAGAAGTTGCTGAACATGTGGTCAGCCGCGGACTCGATGACTGATGCCGGCTTTGCGGATCGACTCGAACACTATCCTCCGCTATCTGGTCAACGATGCCCCGCAGCTGGCTGTTCGCGCCATTGCCCTTTTTGAGCGCGTGGCATCAGGTGAAGAGCGGGTTCTGCTCGAAGACGTCGTGCTGGCTGAAGTGATCTGGACCTTGACCACCTTTTACCGCGCGACGCGCGTGCAGATTCATGACTATCTCGATCCAATCCTCGATCTCGACGGGGTTGAAAACGGGGACAAACAGGCGCTGCAGATGGCGCTCGTCTTCTACCGCGATCGCCACGTGGACTTCGTCGATGCACTGCTCGCCGCGAAGGCGATCCGCGCCGGCTCGGGCGAGCTGTACACCTTCGATCGAGACTTCGACCGGCTGCCCGGCGTGGCGCGGCGCGATCCCGGTTCTCCGGCCTGAGCGCGCTCAGGCGTCGTCGCTGTCGCGACGCTCGAACTCCGCTTCGATCGCGTCTGCTTCACCGTCGTCATCCCCGTCGCCGAGATCGTAGCCGGGGAGCGACGCCAGCGGCGAGACGATGGTGTAGTTGCCTTCCCCCACCGCGCGGTTCAGGCGGGTTATGACCGCCGTCGGGTTGTCGTAGGCGCCCACGATGTAGAGCGGCTTGCCGTCCTCGCCGCCCAGCGGCACGCGCTCCGCAGCCCGTTCCGGCTCGGCGCCGCCCAGCAGCAGCGCCGCGTCGTAGTAGTCCTTGTCGGGACTGAAGCCCAGGCCGCGGGCATAGGCCACGGCCTCCCGCACGATCTTCGCAGCGAGGTCGAGGCCGATCGCTTTCATCGGCTGCATCGCCGCCAGGTCGGCGCGCAGCTCGGCCTGGTACTGACCGAGCGAGTCGAAGCGCGCGACCGTTGCGCTCTTCACGCCCAGGCAGCCGAGGTCGATCAGAAACACGGCCGCGCCGATGCCGCCGTCCGGCGCCCGCCGTGCCACGGCGAGCTGCACGATCTCGCCCGGCTTCTGCCAGTCGCGCGTGATCAGGCATTCCTCCAGCGGCCAGTGGGCGGCAGCGCGCAGCTCACCGCGCAGACCGCCCGGCTGGCCGCCCACGGCGAGGGCGTGGCGCTTCGCCTTGCGCCTGGCGGCGTGCTTTTGCAGCGACTTCTGGCGGCGTTGTTCGTTGCGCGGCATCGGCTTGCCTTCTCAAGGGCGATGCTGCTCTGCAGTGCACGCCGGCATGATATCCTGCGTCGCCGGCCAGCCTATCGCCCGCTGCGCCCGCACCGCCTCGAACCTAAACCAGCGTCCGCGTCGCAGCGGTGACGCCACCATCGCCAGGGTCCGGCGCAGGCCGTCGCCGTGGCGATGCCGGCGCATCGGGTCCAGCATACGAGGGACGCTACGCGATTGCCTCGGTCGGGTCAGTGGCTCGCCGCCGCCGCCATAGCCATGCCGTCCGGCGCCTCGTCCTCGTCATCGATGATGTGGCCGCTGCGCAACGGCACTTCCTCCATGGTGAAGGTGGCCAGGAAGGCGATGATCGCCACGGCGCCGCCGATCAGGAAGACATCGCTCAGCGAGGCGGCGAAGGCGTGGCGCATGGCCTCGGTGGTGGCGCCGAGCAGGCGGTTGGCGTCCTGCCCGAGCGGCCGAAAGGCGGCGAGCAGTTGATCGCCGCCCACCGGCGAGAGCAAGACTTTTGGATCCTGAACCGTCTTCAGGCTGGTGGCGGGAAGCGATGACTTCACTTCCAGCGGCAGCCGGTTGGGGATTTCGCTGCCAAGCCGCGTGGTAAGGATGCTGCCAAAGATCGCCACGCCGATCGTCGATCCGATCGAGCGGAAGAACTGCGTGGCCGAGGTGACCGTGCCAAGCACGCGGTACGGCAGCGCGTTTTGCACCACGATCGTGATGATCGGCATGCTCAAGCCGACGCCCGCGCCCACCACGACCATGAACAGGTAGATCACGATCGTTTGCGTGTCGACGCCGAGCGTGGAGAGCAGGAAGGTCCCCACCATCATCGCCAGGGCGCCGCCGATGATCAGATAGCGGTAGCGCCCCGTGCGCGAGACCAGCTGGCCGGAGATGACACTGGCCAGGACAATGCTCAGCGTCATCGGAATCACGGTGAGGCCGGCGCGCGTGGCAGAGGCGTTGCGCACGGTAACCATGAACAGCGGCATGTAAACCGTAGCGCCGAACATCGCCATGCCGGAGAAGAACATGATCACCGCGCCGCTGACGAAGGTGCGATTGCGGAAGAGCTGCGGCGGCAGGATCGGCTCGGCCGCGCGGCGCTCGATCAGCACGAAGGCGACGAGCAGCGCCAGCGAGGCGATCAGCAGGCCGAAAAACTGCGGCGCGAACCAGGCGAACTGATCCCCGACCCAGACGAAGGCGAGCAGCATCGGCACGACGCCGGCGAGCAGCGTGGCCACGCCGAGATAGTCGATCGCGTGCTGCACGCCCAGGCGCCGCCGCCAGGGGAGCGTGAACCAGAGCACGACCAGCGCGATCACGCCCACCGGCAGATTGACGTAAAACACCCAGCGCCAGGTGAAGCTGTCGGTGAGGTAGCCGCCGAGTGTCGGACCGACGACCGAGGCGAAGCCGAACATCGCGCTGGTCAGACCCTGCCACTTGCCGCGTTCGGCGGGCGGGAAGACGTCGCCGATGATGGCGAAGGCGTTGGCCATCATCACGCCGCCGCCGACGCCCTGGATTGCGCGAAAGAGCACCAGCTCGGGCATGTTCTGGGCGAGGCCGCAGAGCGCGGAGGAGGCGAGAAAGAGCACAATGCCCGCCATGTAGAACGGCTTGCGGCCGTAGACATCGGAGAGCTTGCCGAAGATCGGCACGGCGGCGGTGCTCGTGAGCAGGTAGGCGGTGAAGACCCAGGAGTAGTACGACAGCCCGCCGAGGTCGGCGATGATCCGCGGCATCGCGGTGCTGACGATCGTCTGATCGAGCGCCGAGAGCAGCAGGCCGAGCATCACGCCCGACATGATCACCAGGCGGGCGCGGTTGGTCGTCGGGGCTACATCGATCATGCGAACCTCTCCGTGTTAGCAGAGGTGTATCACAGATCGACTGCCCGGATCCCGCCGAAACCGTCAGATCGGCGTGATATTGCTGCGATTTCTCGCGGATTTCGGCGGGTTGCGGCTGGAATCCCCCGGCGACCATGGTCGCTCGCTCAGAGCCTCACCGTCTCCAGGTCGTTCGGCAGGCGCACGTTCGGGATGCTCGGATCGGTCACATCGGCGCCCATGTGCGTGAGCACAAAGGGCAGCGCCGGGAACTCGTCGCGCAGCGCACGCACGCGCTCCAGCGACATGTGTACCCGCGGCTGGCCGTGCGCCTGGTTGCACTCCAGCACCAGCGCATCGGCGCCGGCGGCGATGCGGCGCAGGCCGTCACAGAGAATCGTGTCGCCAGAATAGCCGATGCTGCGGCTGCCCTGCTGAATCAGGTAGCCGAAACAGTCGAGCGCCGGGTCGTGCTCCACGCGCACGGCGCGGAAGCGAATGTCGCCAGCCGCCTGCTCGCGCTCGTCGGCCTCGACGTAGTGCAGCGGAAAGCCGCCGCCGCGCTGGAAGGACATCGCCACGAGGTGGTCCAGCCTGCCGGCGTGCGTCATCTCTTCCAGGAAGGCCTGCAGGCCGGGCGGGCCGACAACCCACAGCGGCGACCTGCGGCGGCCGGCCTGGTTGAGCAGCAGGAAGGGCCAGCCGAAGCTGTGGTCGGCGTGGAAGTGGCTGAGAAAAATCACGTCGATCTCGGTCGCATCGACGCCGGCGCGGAAGAGGTTCGCCAGCGCAATCGGCGAGGGTTCGACCAGCACGCGCCGGCCGATCAGGAAGCTGTTCCAGTAGCGCCCCTGGGCGTTGAAGTTGCCCGTGCCGAGAAAGGTAAGCGCGACGGATTCGCTCATTCGGTTCGCCCTCTGGCCTATCAGCCATGCAAGGCGAATCCGCGGAGAAGCGGACCCGCACCGCGTCTGGATTATTCCGGATTGCGGGCAAGCCGTACAACGCCGGGGGCGGCCGCGGCGTCTCCCCGCCCGCGGACCTCCGCTCACGCTCGGCTCAATCAGCCGACGCGGCGGTAGCGGGCTACGGCGATTGGGGCGCAGACCGCGACGATGCCTGCGATCCAGGCGACGGCCTGCCAGAAGTCGCCGCCGACCGGCTTGCCCAGGGTCAGGTCGCGCGCCGCGTTCACCACCACGGAGACGGGCTGGTGGCTGGCGAACCCCTGCAGCCAGTCGGGCATCGACTTCACGGGTACGAAGGCCGAGGAGGCGAAAACCAGCGGCGCGAGCAGGGGAAAGGACATCGCCTGCGCCGTTTCCGCGTCCGGGGCGCTGAGCCCGACGATGGCGAAGACCCAGGAGAGGGCGTACGAGAAGGCGATCACCAGCAACAAGGCGGCCGGCAGCCCCAGCCAGCCGTGATCCGGCTTCCAGCCGACGATGAAGCCCACGACGGCCATCAGCCCCACGACGAAGACGTTGCGCCCCAGGTCCGCGAGGCTGCGCCCCACCAGCACGGCCGAACGCGCCATCGGCAGCGAGCGGAAGCGATCGATCAGCCCCTTGTGCAGGTCTTCCGAGAGGCCGATGCCCGTGGTCAGCGAGCCGAAGACGACGGTCTGCACGAAAATACCGGGCATCAGGTAGTTCACGTAGGAGACGCCCGGTACGCGAATCGCGCCGCCGAACACGTAGCGGAACATCAGGACGAACATCACCGGCTGGATCGTGGCGAAGACGAGCAGGCGCGGCGTGCGGCGGATGGTCAGCAGGTTGCGCCAGGTGATGGTCAGGGCATCGCCCACCGGCTGTGCCCGCCGCACGGGGACGCCGGCGGCCGCGGTGCGCAGGGCGACCGTGCGTGTGGCCATCATGCTCCTCCTCTGCGGCCGCGACGCGGCGCCGGCACGGCCGCGCCGTTGTCGGCCTCGCCCGGCTCCTCCGCGACATGTCCCGTGAGCGTGAGGAACACGTCGTCGAGCGTGGGTTCGCGCAGCGTCAGCGTCACCGGCGTGAGACCGGCGGCGTCGAGCACGCGCACGGTTTCGAGCATGGCGCGCGGACCGTCGCCGACACCAACATGCACCGTGCGGCCTGCCTGCGTGACGGGACCCAGCGCCGCGAGCCGCGCCCGCGCGGACTCTACCGCGGCGAGATCGCGGAAGGCGACTTCGATCACCGTCGCGCCCATGCTGGCCTTCAGCTCGGCCGCCGTGCCTTCAGCGATCACGTGGCCATGGTCGATCACGATGATGCGGTCGGCGAGGCGGTCCGCCTCTTCAAGATACTGCGTGGTGAGCAACACCGTGGTGCCGCCGCCCACCAGCTCCTCGATCACGCGCCACAGCTCGTTGCGGCCCTGCGGGTCGAGGCCGGTGGTGGGCTCGTCCAAGAAGAGCACCGCGGGTTCATGCACCAGCGCCGCGGCCAGGTCGAGGCGGCGGCGCATGCCGCCGGAATAGGTGCGCACCAGCCGGTCTGCGGCGGCGCCGAGGTCGAAGCGTTGCAGCAGCTCCTCGCCGCGGCGAGCGACGGCGGCGGTGGGTACATGAGTGAGCCGGCCCACCAGGCGCAGGTTCTCCCGCGCGGTGAGGTTCTCGTCCAGCGCGGCGTACTGGCCGGCGAGACCGATCGAGGCGCGCACCTGGTGCGGCTGCCGGGCCACGTCGTAGCCGAGCACGTGGGCGCTGCCTCGGTCCTGGCGCAGCAGGGTGGTGAGGATGCGCACGGCGGTCGTTTTGCCGGCGCCGTTCGGGCCGAGCAGCCCCAGCACCGTGCCGGCCGGCGCGGCAAACGAAACGCCGTCCAGCGCCACAACTTCGCCGTAGCGCTTGACCAGGTTTTCTGCGACGATCGCCGGCTCGCCGCCGGTTGCCGGGACGGGCGGGACCGTTACGCGCTCATCGGTTGCGGTCAGGTCAGTCATCGTACCGCACGCTTCACCGTCGGGGCGGCGATTGCACAAGGCAGAGCCGGGCCAGGGCCGCCCCTGTCTCTATTGGAATCGGAGTTCCGTTTCCTGTCAACCGGCGCCTTCGCGCTCGTTCGGCGGGCTGCTGCTCTGCGACTGCGCGGCCAGATGGGAGGCAAAGGACGGCTCGACGCCGGAGGTGTCCGCGGGCGCCGGGGTGTTCAGGCTGAGGCGGCGGCCGCCTCGCCCCGGTCGAGGGAGCCCTGACCGGTTGGAGGCAGGGTGAGCGGCTGCCGGCCGCGCTCCTGGCGCGGCAGCGCTACGAAGAGGAAGCGCAGCAGCCGCATCTGCTCCGCGGGCGAGATTTCCAGAAAGCGCAGGCCAAGATCGTGCCCGCCGTCGGTGCGCGGGCGGCAGCGCAACACCTCGGCCGCCATCGCCAACGGCCCCTCGGGCAGGTCGAGGCGCAGGAGAACCTCGCTCGCTGGCAGAACGGGGGCGCGGCTCCTGAGGCTGGCGCCGCTGCGCGAGAGGTTGTCCGCGATCACGGCGAGCGTGCCACCCGCCTGGTCCGTCAGCCGCGCGGAGAGGGATGAGGGGAAGCGGTAATTCTGCCGCGCGTGCGTGCGGCTCAGCACCTCGCGTACGCCAAGCCCGACCATGCCGAGGTTGACCAGCGCCCAGCACAACGTCATGCCGATCAGACCCGGCGCCCGGTACCGGGCCGTCAGCCCCCAGGCGAGGTTGAACACGGCGGCACAGGCGGCGATCGCCATGAAGGCGAGCAGGGCGAACTGCGGGCCAAGTTGCCGCCGCTCCAGGGAGCCCACGCTCGCATCGGCCCGCTTCGGCGTCACCCGGAAACGCAGCGGCCGCGACCAGAACAGGGTCAGCGATGCCTGCAAGAAGGTGAACATCTTCAGCAGGTTGTAGCGCTCGACACGCCAGTAGTGGAAGTAGCCTCGTCCCAGCGCGATGTTGGCCAGCATGCCGAGGCTGAAGTAGGGCACCCAGAAGCCGGCGAAGGCCCGCACCGAGGCGTGCAGCGGCAGCACGCCGCTCAACAGGATCAGCGGCGGCGTGATCAGGTAGATCAGCTTCTGGAAGGCGTCGAAGTAGGTGGCCATGGAGGCGAGGTAATTCAGCCGTTGCGCGAGCGTCAGCCCGGGCACGATCAGTGGATTCTCGCGCGAGCGCAGCAGTTGCATCGTGCCCTGTGCCCAGCGTTTGCGCTGTAGGGCGAAGGCGTTGAAGGTCTGCGGCGCGATGCCGTAGGCGAGCAGCTCGTCGTGGTAGACCGTCTTCCAGCCGCGGGCGTGCAGGCGCAGCGAGGTGTGGATGTCCTCGGTGATCGTCTCGGTTGCCACGCCGCCGACATCGTCGAGCGCGGCGCGGCGCACCACCGAGGGGCTGCCGCACCAGAAGGCGGCGTTCCAGCGGTTCTTCCCCGGCTGGATCACGCGGTAGAATAGCTCCTGCTCGTGCCATTCGCCGTTGGCGGAGTGCTGCATGGAGTCGCGGTTGTAGAACTCCTGCGGCAACTGCACGAGGGCCACGCGTTCATCCGTGAAGTAGCCCAGCGTGTGGTCCAGCAGCTCGGGCTGCGGCACGGTGTCGGCGTCGAGCACGACGATGAATTCGCCGCTGCTGTGCTGCAGCGCGTGGTTGAGGTTGCCGGCCTTGGCATGCCGGTTGTCGGGACGCGCGAGGTAGCGGCAGCCGAGGCGCAGCGCCAGCTCTTTGACCGCGGTGCGGCGGCCGTCGTCAAGCAGGTAGGTGGTGTGGGGGTACGTAACGGCGTTGCAGCCGGCGATCGTGGCCTCAAGCAGCTCGAGGTCCTCGTTGTAGGTCGGCACGAAGATGTCGACCGAGAGGCCGTCGCGGAGTGCGAAGGGCGGCCGGGTCTTGGTGTCCCAGGTCATCAGGATAAACAGCAGGAAGTTGCCGAACCCCTGCAGCTCGGCGCAGAGCAGCAGCACGGAGAAGGCGATCGCCTGGCGGTTGATCGTCGCGGTGAGGCGCCAGCTCAGGTAGCAGACCATGGCCACCGCCGCTTGCAGAGCGAGACCCCGCGCCACGGCCGGGCGGTACAGCAGCTTCACGGGCAGATCCTTCCCGCGGCGGCGTCAGCCAGCCCGCGTGGACGTCTTCTCCGTGATCATCGGCAGAATGCAACGAAATTGAAGTGATCAACCGATACAATGCCCGACCATTGCGCCGCTCGCGTGCGACGACACTGCGGTGAGCGAGCCCCTTCAGCCGTCAGTTCGTTGCGCTCATCCAGCCGCGGGTGGGACCGATGCGTTGAAACGCCCTGGTGAATTCACCCCATGCCGAACGCGTGGGCGATGGCGCACGCGAATCCGTCGGGATTGTCCGCGTTCATGAGGTGGCCCGCATCCGCGACGTAGGCGACCTCAACCCCGTTCGCAGGGGCTGGCCCCTCAGGGAAGCCGGGCAGCGAACGTTCTCCGATGAGATACGTCCTTGGGATCGCCAACTGCTCCAGCGCCTGGCGTAACGTGGGCTGCCGCGCCGCAAGGAGTGATTGCGCACTGCGATAGATCGCCTGAGGCGAGGCGCCTTGCACGGCGCGGAATGCCCCGCCGTACGCCGGCGTCGCATCCAGCCATCCCTTGAGATCGTGCATGAGCGTTGCATGCCCCTCCCGGATGAAGACCTCCTCCGGCTGTGCGGCGATCTGCAGACTGATCCCCCCTTTGCCGGGATCGAGGTTCCCCTCGGCCACCACGAGCGCTGAAACAAGCGAGGGGAACCGGAAAGCTAACAGGATGGCAATGGAGCCGCCCATGCTGTGCCCGATCACCCGACAGCCAAAGAGGCCGAGGTGCTCCAGCAGCGCGGCAACGCTATCCGCATGCTCCTCCATGCTGTAGCCGAACGCTTCGGGCCGATCCGAGTAGCCGAACCCGAGCAAGTCGACCAGAACGATTCGCGATGCTGCCAGGAGCGGATGGCGAGCGATGACGAGGAATCCCTCAGACGATGCCCCGCCGAGGCCATGAAGGAAGACAAGCGCTGGTTCCTCGCCCGGGATGTCGTGATAGCAGAGGGATGCGTTCGAGCCCGGTATGCGAAACGCATGCATAACGACACCCTCCGTTCAATTTACTAAGAATTGGGTGAGAGTCACGCCGCCATGCGCTTCGCCAGCGCTGCGAGCGCTGCGCCCTTCACCGGCGCCGAGCGGGCGATGCGGCCGAGTGCCCAGGTGTAGATGTACGGCTCGCCATGCCGCGCGATCGCCTCGCGTACGAGCGCCAGGGCCTGCGCCTCGTTGTCGAAGCTGGCATACACGTTGGCGCTTTCCAGATCGACCGGCTCAAATTCGGCTTCACCCGCCTGGCTTGCCACCGAACCACCTACTGCGCAGGGCGCAGGCCGTGCGTCCCTGGTAGGGTGCTGAAAAACGACTGCTGTTGACCTCTGGCGCGTGCCAGGCGCCGCGTGCAGCTAAACATAACGGCGAATCGAAACCTGGGCAAATCTACTTTTCCGGTACCCTGCTTAAGGACTGCTCCGCACGCCTTCACCCCCGGCCGAACATCGAGTACTGGTAGTCCTGCTGCGTGAGGAACTCCAGCAGCGCCGGCTGGCCGTTGCGCGTCGCCTCGATGCCGCGCTTGATCGCCGGCACGATCTGGTCCGGCTTCTCCACGCGCTCGCCGTAGCCGCCGAATGCCTTCGCCATGTCGGCGTAGTGGCCGGAGATGTTGGTGCTGCCGTACTTCTTCGTCGCCGTCTGCATGATCGGCAGCTCGATCGCCATCGAGAAGTTGTTCAGGAGGATCGAGAGGATGGGGATGCGCTCGCGCGCTGCCGTCTCGAAGTCCATGCCGGTGAAGCCGATCGCCGCGTCGCCCCAGACGTTGATACAGAGCTTTTCCGGGCAGGCGAGCTTGGCGCCCATCGCCAGACCCAGGCCGTAGCCGAGCTGCGTGGTCTTGCCCCAGCCGATGTAGCTCAGCGGCACTGTGCTCTGCCAGAAGGGCGAGAGCTGGTCGCGCGGGCTGCCGGCGTCGTGCGTGATGATCGTGTTGGCCGCATCCACCGTCTGCGCGAGGTCGTGGATCACACGATACGGCGAGAGCGGCGTCTCGTCGCTGGTCAACTTCGGCTGCCACTGTTTCAGCCACGGCTCGCGGACCTTCTGGATCTCCGCGGCCACCGCGTCCTTGCGCCCGCGGGGCTTGCCGCCCAGCCGCTCCTTGATCGCCGTGCAGAGCGCTTCGAGCGTCAGCCGCGCGTCGCCAATCAGCGCGTGCTCGGCGGGCACGTCCTTGTTCAAATCGTGCGGGTCGAGCGTGGCATGGATGAAGGTTTTACCCTTCGGCATGGTCACGCCGTAGCTGGTGGTGGCAAAGCTGCAGCCGATGCCGAAGATCACGTCGGCGTCGCTCAAAAAGCGGTGCACCGGCTCCGGCACGGCGCGCCCACCCGAGCCGAGCGAGAGCGGATGGTCCTCCGGGAAGGCGCTCTTCCCCTGCAGGCTGGTGGTCACGGGTGCTTCCAGAAGCTCGGCCAGCTCGCGCAGCGCCGGCCAGCCCTTGGCGTAGTGCACGCCCTGGCCGGCATAGATCACCGGCCGCTGTGCGGCAACCAGCACACCGGCGGCGTTCTCCACGTCGCGCGGATCGGGGGCGCTGCGCAGGCGAGGCGCCGGGCGGTATTCCAGCGGTTCGGACACCTCTTCGCCGAAGACGTCGGCCGGAATCTCCACAAGGGCCGGGCGCGGCCGGCCGTTCTTGACCTGGGTGAAGGCGCGCAGCAGCGCCTGCGGCACGTTGGCGCCCTGGGTGACCTGCTCGATCCACTTGGTCACGTGCTGGTAGTTGAGAAAGGCGTTGAAGTTCGGCGGCACGTTGATCAGCCGGCGCGGATAGCCCGCCGGCAGCACCACGATCGGCGAGGAGTCGCCATACGCCTGCGCCACGCCGCCGAAGGCGTTCTCCGTGCCGGGTCCCTGCTGCATGCAGAAGACGCCGATGCGGTCGGCCGAAGTGACGCGGCTGACGGCGTCGGCCATGTGCAGGCCCGTGCGCTCCTGGCGCACGATGATCGTGCGGATGTCGGCCTCCGCCGCCGCCTCGATGATCGGGTTGACCGGGTAGCCGATCAGGAATTGCACACCCTCACGCTTGAGGATCTCTGCCACTGCCGCTGCTGCTCGCATCGTCGCTGCCTCCGTGCCTTTGTTGAGCGATTCACACGTTGTTGGTCGCGGCTTTGCCGCGAAGGGCGCCGCATGGGAAGTCTCCGACGGTTGCGCTGCGCTATGGGCCCCCCTACAGGTCATCGCCGCGCCGGTCTTCCCTGCGCCCTCGCGTTAGCGGACTTGATCGAGGTATTCCGAGAGACCGTAGCCGAGGCGAGTACCGCAGCGGTACTCGGTCATCCCCTCGCCCACGTGCGTAATCATGCCCTCGCGGCGGTTGCGCAGGGGGATGAACGACTTCACCGCGCCCTCGACCGCCAGCGTCTCCCCGCCCTCAAGCGCGAGGCGGGCGGTGAAGCCCTCGTGATAGAGGCCGTTCTCCGCGAAACGCGTGTCAATCTCGATCTGGCGCACGTTGGTCAACTTGCCGTCGCGCACCACCACGCCGCCCTGCCGCACCAGTCCCTTTGCCTTGTCCTGCCAGACGATCGAGCCCATCAGTCCGAAGTCAGGCCCGAAGTTGCAGGTGAGCCAGCGGTAGGAATCGATCGCCTGCCAGTAGCGCGGCCCCCAGGAGTGGTCGCGCAGGCCGAGGCCGTCGATCTGGTAGCATTCGTCCTCGACTTGGAGCGAGCCCGCGGCGCGCATGTGCTGCTCGTAGTGGGCGCGGGCGAACTCCTTCTCGGGGTCGACGTTCCCGGCCTCGGCGTGGCCGGCGCTGCCGTACATCGGCCCCACGGCCTCGTGCACCAGCTCGAGCTTCACCTGCTTGCGCGGGTTGCCGTGGAAGGCGGCGCTCGGCTCGGCCATCTCCAGCGGATCCTTCAGCTCGACGACCTGGCCCTCATACGTGGTGCGCAGGCGTTGGGCCGGCTCGATCACTTCGAAGCGCATACCGCCGGCATCGAAGGCGTCGTTGTTCTGGATCGGCGGGCGCCTGTACTGGAAGAGCACGCGGCCGTCGGGCAGGAAGAGGCAGATCGTCATCTCGGCATAGCCCTCGTTGGCGCGGTTGCCGAGCCGTACGAAGCCGCCGACGCGCTGCTCGCGGTCGAACACGTTGAAGTACATGCTCTCGTTGAAGTTGGATTCGGGACCGAGCGGGTGCAGGTAGTCGTCGCTCGCCGCCAGGTTGCCGATCACCGCCGCCATCGCGCCGCTCCTCAAGGCCATTGCCGTATCGCCGGACACGCCCCCCATTCTAGCGGCCGCGCGTCGCTCACGCCGGATTTCCGCGCCAATTTCGCCTTCCGACCGCGGATCGACCATGCATCCGGTCGTGACCCTGAGGCGTAGAAACGGGGTGAAGAGTGGAAGGAAGGTCGCTCAATGCGTCGCTGGCAGCTTCTCCTCGCGCTCCCGGCCCTGCTCCTCCTCGCGTGCAGTTCCTCCGAGGGGAGCAAAACGCTGACATTGGGATCGCTGACCTACAACAGCCACGGCACGAAATCGGTGAAGGGCAAAAGCAGCTTCGACCTGGAGGCCGACAGCTTCTACTTCGAGCCGACGTTCCTGCGCGGTGATCCCGGCCAGAAGATCGAGCTTGAGGTCGAAAACGACTCGAAGACGGTGACCCATAACATCAGCGTGCCCGGCCAGTCGGTGAATATGGACGTGGCGCCGAAGCAGAAGGTCGACGTGACGGTAACCATTCCCCAGTCCGGCGCCGCGATCTTCTTCTGCCGCTTCCATACCGGCCAGGGCATGAACGGCGAACTGCTGGCCGGGGATACGCAGCCGCAGCCGGTCAACGCCCCGGCGCCCGCCGGCTCCCCGCGTTCCCAGGTGCCGAGCAGTCCCCGCTACTGACCTGCGCGGCGCCGCTCGCCGGTTCCTCAAGTGAAGGCTGCCCTCCCCGTGCGGTGTGGGAGAGGCGGGCCGTGCAATACTGTGTCGGTGCGCTACAGCGCGGGCGAGGAGCCGCCGTGAGCGAGCCGCCGATCCGCATCCGCTTTGCTGCCGAGGCTGACCTGCCGTTGTTGGTGCGCCTGATCCGCGGCCTGGCCGAGTACGAGCGCATGCTGGACGAGTGCGAGGCGAACGAGGCAGCGTTGCGCGAGCACCTCTTCGGCCCGCGCCCGTACGCCGAAGCGTTGATCGCGGAGGCAGGCGGCGAGCCGGCGGGCTTCGCCCTGTTCTTCCACAACTACTCGACCTTCCGCGCCCGGCCCGGCATCTGGCTGGAAGACATCTTCGTGCTGCCGGAGCAGCGCGGCCACGGCCTGGGCAAGGCGCTGTTCGTGGAGCTGGCGCGGGTGGCCGCGGCGCGCGGCTGCGCCCGGCTCGAATGGTCGGTGCTCAACTGGAACGAGCCTTCGATCGGCTTCTACAAGCGTCTCGGCGCGCAGTTCCAGGACGAGTGGACCACCTGCCGCCTCGACGGCGCCGAGCTGGCGGCGCTCGCCGGGCAGTAGTCCAGCCACCACGTATGCCGCGCCCGCGAGCGATTCGTCGAACGTTACGAAGTGGACAGCGGCTGCGCCACGAGTTGCACCACGCCGAGCTGCTGGAAGAAGCCGAGGAAGTCGCCGCTCTCCCAGTTCTCGTACAGCTTGCCGTCGCGAAGGCGAAACGTGACCGTCGCCGTGACCGTGGCATACCGGCCGGTCGCGGGGATAACACCAAAGCGTGGGTGACGAAGCTCGCCCGTCTGTTTCCCTTGAGCGGTGATCCGCGTCGCTACCAGATCGCTCTCGGCGACCTGAAACTCCACGGCAGCGGTCCAGTCGGGGAACGCGGCGCGCCAGTTCCGCCACACGGTCTTGACTCGCTCAGTCCCGCGCGGGGCGTCGGGCGGCGCCCCATGGGAATGAAACTCAGGGTGGAACAGCTCGTCCACGGCTTCAAGGATCCCGTGGCTCACAATCTCGTCGAAGTAGCGACGCACCAGCGCCTTGTTCGCCTCAACGTCCACGCGCGGCCTCCGCTCGGGCGCTCGGCACAACGACAAAGCCGTGCGCACACCCCCATGAACGCAGCGGCCGTCAGATTTTGGGCAGCGCGAACGGTCTTCGCAGAAGAGTGCGCGCCGCGCGGCCTCACCCCCGGCCCCTCTCCATCGCCTGCCATCGCGCGGAGCGCGATCTGCAATGGAGAGGGGAGGGCTGCGGAAGGGTTGTTTGGAAGGGGCGTTACCGCCCTGTTCCCTCGCCCACGTGCCGGGCCCGTTCGGCGGCCCACATGTGCAGCGCCTGCACGTCGATGAAGCCGCGCGCTTTGCGCGGGTCGAAGCCGGCGCCGGTCATGTCGTTGAAGGAGACGAGGCCGGGGTCGTACAGCGAGGCCGCGCTCCAGCGCGCCACGGGCAGCACCGCGCCCTTGTACAGCCGCACCAGCGACCAGCCGTTCACACGCTGCTGGTCTTCAGCCAGCGACGCCAGGTAGCGGCGCAGCTCCTGTGAAAACCAGCCGCCGGTGTAGATCAGCCGTGCCAGCCGCGGCGCCTGCGCGTACTTCTCGTCCAGCACGGGGCCGTCCTGCACGATCCCTTCCAGGTCGGCGTGCGCCGCTTCCAGCAGCGTGTGCCCTGGCGCCTCGTAGACGCCGCGCGACTTCAGCCCGACGTAGCGGTGCTCCACCATATCCAGCAGGCCGATGCCGTGCCGCCCCGCGAGCGTGTCCGCGGCGGTGAAGACGCGCACCAAATCGCCTTCGACCGGCGCTTGGAGGGTGTTGCCGCGCTCGTCCAGCACCTCCAGGCGCACCGGCACGCCGCGCGCGAACCAGATCCTGGCGAGTTCCGGTGTGTCCGGCGCGCGGCGCGGGTCGGTGAGCCGCGTGTAGATGACCTTGTCGACGTGCGACTCTTCGGGCTGCTCCAGTACCACGCCCTCGGAGGAGATGTGCAGCAGGTTTTCGTCCTGGCTGTAGGGGTCGGGGGCGTCGGAGCCGCCTGAGGGCACGGGAACCTTCATCTCCTCAAGGTAGGCGCGCATGATCTTGCGGCCGCCGTTGCCGAAGCGAGCGAGGAACGACTCGTCCTTCCACGGCGCGAAGATCTCCATGCCTTCGATGTGGTACGCAGGGTCGGCGTTGAGCACGAGCCAGGTGGTCTCGAAGCGCACCTGGTCGTTGCCTTTGCCCGTTGAGCCATGCGCGAGCACGGTGGCCTCGTACTGCTTCGCCAGGCGCATGGCGGCGCGGGCGGTCGGGTAGCGCGCGAGCGAGGTGCCGAGCAGGTAGCGCCCCTCCAGCTTGGCGTGCGCCTGCATCGCCGGCAGGAAGAACTCCTCGAGCAGCTCCTTGCGCAGGTCGACTGCCTCATGCGCCACGGCGCCGATGTCACGCGATTTCCCCGCCGCCACGGCGAGGCTGTCGGACTCGCGCTGGCCGAGGTTGGCCGTGAAGGTGATGACCTCCCAGCCCTGCTCTTTGACCATCCAGGTGAGAATCGCGCTCGTGTCGAGCCCGCCGCTGAACGCCAGCACCGCGCGCTTGGGCATCGTCGTCCTCCGCATCTTCCGTCCATGTTCGGCCGTGGGCGGTTCAGGCGAAAGAGGGGACGAGGAGGCGGGCTACGATCCTTGCTGGTCCGCGAAGAGGTGCAGATCGAGATGCACGTGCGAATCCACCGACTGCACCACGGGCACGCTCGGCGGCTGGATGCCGAAGTCCTGCATCTGGAAGTCGGTGCTGACCACGGCCTCGAGCTTACCGCCGGCCTCCTGCGCCTGGCCCGTCCAGGTCAGCGGCTTCTCCACGCCGTGGATGTTCATCGTGCCCGTGACCGAGATGGTGACCTGATCGCCTTCTTTATACGACGCCGGAAAGCCCTCGATGCCGGTGATCGTGAACGTCGCGTTGGGGAAGCGCGCGACTTGCAGCACGCTCTGTTTGAGGAAGCGATCGCGCTGCGCCGTGTCGCTGGTGAGCGTTGAGAGTTCGACCGTGAACGCCGATGGCCGACTCGGCGCGAGGCCGCTGCTCTTCTCCAGGTACAGATCGCCGGTGATCGCGCTGGTCCTGCCGATCGCGTCGCTGGGCGCCGGCAGCCGCGTCAGCTTCTCGTGCACGGTGTAGGCCGCCTGCGATTGGGGATTGACGACGAAATGCAGCGTTCCAGTCGCGGCTCCCGGCGTTGACGCGGTTGCCGCGGGCGTGACCGGGGCTGCGGCGTTGGCATCCGCCGGGCCCGGGGCGGAGGCGGGCGCGGCCGCTTGCGCCGGCGCGGCCCGCGTGGCCGCGGGCGGCACGGTGAGCTTGGTGAGGGTGAAGTGCACCTTCGGCTCCCGGTCGGCGACGGTGACGGCGAAGCCCACCACGAGCGCGGCCACCACGGCCGCCGGCGTCGCGATGCGCCACGGCGCCCGCAGTCCGACGATCGCCAGGAAGAGCGCGGCGCCGCCCAACACCACGAGCAGGGTCAGCGGAACGGCCAGCGACGGCAGCCGGTTGGCGAGGTCGCGCGCCGGCCCGGCGAAGACGATGGTGCCAAGTATAGCGATGGCAAGCGCGGCGCTGAGCAGCCAGGCGGCGGCGCGGCCGCCGCGGCGAGCCAGCGCCCCGTACAAGAGTCCGCCCAGCAGCCAGAGCGCGAGAGAGCCGCCAGCGATCGTGTAGCCGTTGATCACGGCGCGGTCGGTGACGCCGGCCCAGCGCCGCAGCGGCACGCAGATCAGGGTGCCGATGACGCCGATCACGCCGCCCGCCACCAGCCCCGCGGCGAGCGCCCGCGGCAGCACCTGTTCCCGCGGCAGTTGCCAGGCCGGACTGCGCGATTGTTCGATCGTCCCCGCCATACCACCGTCCTCCCCGCCGTTGAGGCACCGTATCACGCCGCCGTCCGTAGCTGGTTAAACCCCTGTAAAGGGGGTGAACCGCCCCGCTGCGCCCTCGGACGGTCCGTCCAGATAACGATCGGCGTCGTGGCAGGGATGCATCTGCCTGGTCAAGAACCTCCTCCGAGTAGTCTTGGTCCGCGGAATCAGGCTACCGCCCCGGCGGCGATCGCGGCGGTGAGTTCCGCCGCTGAAAGGCCGAGCACGCCGCGAAGCACGCTCTCGTTGTCGGCGCCGAGCGGCCGCGCCGGACCGTAGATCGTCGGCGGCGCCTCGCTGAGGAACCAGGGTGTGCCCGTGTAGACCTGCGCGGCATCGAGCGCCCCTGTAGCCACGCGCACCGCGGTGCGACGGAAGGCGATCTGTTCGTCGCGCACGGCGGCAAGGGGATCCTGGACAGGATAAGCCGCGACGCCGGCCGCCTGCAGCCGCTCGCTCAGCTCGCTCGCATCGAACCGGCGCGTCCACGAGGCCGTCAGCGCATCCAGCGCTTCGACGTGGCGCAGCCGGCCCGCCAGCGTGGCGAAGCGCGGATCGGTTGCATGCGCTTCCTCGGCGCACACGACACAGAGCGCCCGCCAGGCTGCATCGCTGTCCACCGCGATGCTGATCCAGGCGTCATCTGAAGTCTGCGACGCTCTCCCCTGGGCTTCGCTCCAGGAGCCCCCAGGGCCGGCGCTGGGATAGATGCCGTGCGGCGCCATCGCTCGGTGGCGGTTGCCGGTCGGACCCAGCACCACGCCGTTCATCGCATACTCCAGCGCCGCCTCGCCGAGCGACGCGAGACCGGCCTCGCCCTGCGCCAGGTCGATGAACGTCCCTTGACCGGAGCGTTCCCGCCGGCGCAGCGCCGCGAGGATGGCGGTCAGCGCGTAGGTGGCGGCGGTGGGGTCGAGGTCGGCCACGTCCTCCATAATGCGCGTGTCGCCCGGATAGCCGAGCAGGCTCTTGATGCCGTAGAGGGCGGTGAGCGAGGGGCCGTAGGTGAGCACGTCGGCCCAGGGGCCGTGCTGGCCCGCGGCGGAGAGCGAGGCGACGACGATGCCGGGATTGACACGGCGCAGCGCCTCGTAGCCGATGCCCAGCTTCCTCACGGCGCGCGGCGAGAGGTTGTCGAAGACGACATCGCTGACGGCGGTCAGCCGCAAGAACAGCGCGTGTCCGCGCGGATGCTCGAGGTCGAGGCTGACGCTGCGCCGGTTGCGGAAGAGCACATTGTACGAAGCCGGCGCCGCCGGATCGGTGGGCACGGCCGCCGCGCCGGACATCATGCCCTGCCGCTTGCCCGTCTCGACGCGGATGACGTCGGCGCCGAAGTCGGACAGATACTGGCCCAGCAGCGGCCCCGCCCAGACCTGGCCCAGGTCGAGCACGCGCACGCCCGCGAGCGGGGCGTCCGTGGGGCTGCAGTCGGCGGCAGGTGGGCGCCTCTCGGCGCGCCCCGTCCACGCCGCTGCAGCCGCACGTACCGGATTCGCTGGCGGGTGTGCGGCGACGGCCGGTTCGCGCACGGCTGCCGCGGGATGGCCGGCCGCGCGCCGGCCTTCGAACACGAACGGCGATCCGGGCGCGGTGACGCTGCCTCCGTTTCCGTCCGGGATCGGCACGAAGAAGCCGCGCTGGCGCAGGTGGTCGGCCCGCAGCAGCTCGTCGGTGCGGTGCACGGGCTGAAAGGAGATGCGCCGCCGGCGGCATGCTTCCCAGAGGTCGGCCCGCGTGCGCCGGCCCACCGCGGCGAGCAGCAGCCCGTCCAGCTCATCGGCGTACTGCGTCATCGTCACGCGGTTCTGGAAGCGCGGATCGCTCGCCCAGGCCGGCGAGCCGATCTCGTCGACAAACGCCTGCCACTGCCGGTCTTGCATGGTGACGAACTCCATGAAGCCGTCGGCGACGGGCAGCACCGTCCAGGGGAAGAAGGCCGGATAACGGTGCCCGCTGCGGCTGGGCGGTGTGCGGCCGCCGAAGATCGCGGCGACCAGCAGCGTGCCCGAGGTCACGGAGAAGAGCACGTCCTGGATCGCGACATCCACGTGCTGCCCCGGTCCGCCGCGCTCGCGCTGGCGCAGGGCGAGCAGCGTGGCCGCGGCCGCGTGTACGCCGCCTAGAAACTCCGGGTCGTTAAGCGGCTTGGTCAGCGGACAGCGTGCCGGGTCGCCGGTGCGGTACGCCACGCTGCTGCCTGCGGCGGCCTGCAGACCGTGTCCGCGCCAGTGCGCCCGCGGCCCCGTGCGGCCGAACGGACTGATCGAGGTGACGATCAGGCCCGGTTGCAGCTTCGCCAGCGTCTCGTAGGCAGCGCCGGCGCGCGCGATCTCGGCTGCTTCGAGGTTTTCGATCACGAGATCGGCTTCAGCCGCCAGCTGGTGAAACGCGTCGCGGCCGTCCGGTGCGGCCAGGTCCAGCGTCGCCAGCCGTTTGCCGTGGTTCAGCCAGAGGAAGAGACCGCTGGCGTCCGGGTCGGGCACGCCGCCGCGGAAGGGGCCGTAACGGCGGGCGCGGTCGCCGTCGGGCGGCTCGAGCTTCAGCACCTCGGCGCCGAGGTCGGACAGGAGCTTCGCGCAGTACGCGGCGGAGACGAACTCCCCGATCTCGAGCACGCGCAGGCCGGCCAGCGGCGCCTGGGTCATCACTGCCTCCGCGGTGCGCAGACGCACCCGCGGGGAGTATAGCCCGGCGGCCGCGAGCAGCCGCAGCCCTTGCTTGACAGCGCCTGACGCCCGGCTTAGCGTGCGGCCTGCGAGACGGGCACGCGGCCCGCGCGGCGAGGACGAGGAGGCGCCATGGCCGACCCAACGTTTGCCAATCTGCTGCTGGAGCGGCGCGAAGGCATCGCACGCATCACCATGAACCGGCCCGAGAAGCTGAATGCGCTCAGTTCAGAGCTGTTGGACGACCTGGACGCCGCCCTCGACCTGGTGGAGGCGGACCACGAGGTGCGGGTCGTGATCCTTACGGGCGCCGGCCGCGCCTTCTCCAGCGGCTTCGACATCGCCCCCGGCCACGCGCGGCCCAGCGTGCCTGCCACGGCGCGCTGGGATCAGACGCACAAGGCGCCGCGCACGCTGCTGCGCATGTGGTACCTGCGTCAGCCGACGATCGCCGCCGTCAACGGCTTCGCCATGGCGGCCGGCAACGTGCTGGCGCTGGCCTGCGACATCGTGATCGCCTCGGAGCAGGCCGTCTTCGCCGAGCCGGAGATTCGCCACGTGGCGCACTCGCCCTTCACCATGCTGCCGTTTCTTGGCCATAACAAGCACCTGAACTGGTTCTACCTGAGTGGCGACACGATCGACGCGCAAACGGCGCTGGCCTGGGGACTGCTCAACTCGGTTGTGCCGGCGGAGCGGCTGGAGGAGACGGCCTGGCAGGCGGCGCGGCGCATCGCTTTCGTGCCCCCCTTCGCCGCGCAGGTGATGAAGCGCAGCATCCACCAGACCTACGACAAGATGGGCTTCACGGCCGCCTTCCAGCACCATCTCGACATTCGCATGGCCGAGCACCTCGTGCCCGGTGTACCCGAGAAGGACCAGCTCAATCACATTCGCGACACGCAGGGTTTGCGCGCCTATCTGCAAACGCGGGACGCGGCGTTTGCCGAACAAGACGCCGGGCGCTGAGCGGGCTGCTTCCGATGCCTGCCGCGCTGGCCGGGTTGCGCGTGGTCGAGTTTGGCCGCATGGTCGCCGCGCCGTACTGTGCGCGGCTGCTGACCGACTGCGGCGCGGACTGCGTCAAGCTCGAACGGCCGGCGGGCGACCCGCTGCGGCGGCGGCCTGAGCTCTTCGCCTATCTGAACGCCGGTAAGCGCGGCGCCATCTTCGAGGCCGCCACCGCTTCCGGCGTCGAGGGCCCGCGGCGCATGCTCGGCTCGGCGGATGTGCTGATTACGGACCTGCAGGCCGCTGAAGCCGCCGCGCTCGGCCTGACGCCGGCGGCGCTGGCGGCGCTGCATCCGCGGCTCGTCTCCGTCTTCATCACGCCCTTCGGGCTGAGCGGTCCGCGTGCCGACGAGCCGGCGAACGAGCTGACGCTGTGGGCGGCCAGCGGCTATGCCCAGCTCACGCCCGCGGGGGGCCGGCGTGAGGGCGGCCGCCCGCTGAAGCCCGCCGGTTTTCAAGGCGGCTTCATGGCCGGGGCAGCAGCGGCGCTCGGCGCGCTGGCCGCGCTCGCCTGGCGCGAGCGCGGCGGCCGCGGCCAGTGCGTGGATCTCTCTATCCAGGAAGCACTGATCTGCGCCAACGATCCGACGTTTGCGCCGTATCTGGCGCTCGGCGAGGTCGTGCCCAGCCGGCTCGTGGCCAGCACCTTCGAGTTTCTGCCCTGCAAGGACGGCGCTGTGAGCATGCTGCTGGTGCGCGACGACCAGTGGCAGCGCCTGGTTGAGCTGATGGGCAGCCCCGACTGGGCGCGATCCCCGCTGTTCAACGGCTTCGGCGGCCGCCGCGACAACTGGGACGCGCTGAGCCCGCTGCTCTGCGAGTTCTTCGCGAGCTACACGGCGCAAGAGTTGTACCGCATGGCGCAGTCGCGGCGTATTCCGCTGGCGCCGGTGAACAGCGCAGCGGACGTGCTCGCCTCCGAGCACTTGCGTGCCCGCGGCGCCTTCGTCGAGCTGGCGCTGCCCGCAGGCGGCACGCTGACGGCGCCCGGTCCGCCGGTGCGGCTCACGCGCACACCGGCGCGGCTGCGCGGCCCCGCGCCGGCCCGAGAGACGAGATCCGGCGGCGCGGGGCTTGCGGCCGGGTTGCCGACAGATCTCGCCTGGCTGCCGTGGCCCGAAATCTTCCGCCCGGATGCCCCCAGGCTCGACGGCAAAGGCGGTGCGAAGGAGGGAATACCCTCCCCTACGGTTTCTGACCTGCACGACCTGCGCCCCACGTCCTTACCCCTCCCACTGCGCGGCGTGCGCGTGCTCGACTTCACCTGGGTCTGGGCCGGACCGCAGGCGTCACGCTTCCTGGCTGACCTGGGCGCGGACGTGATCAAGGTCGAAAGCGACCGGCGCATCGACAACTACCGCACGATCGCGGCGCCGAACGGCTCGGCCTACGGCATCAACACCTCGCCCGGTTTCAATGCGCTGAACCGCAACAAGCGCAGCGTGCGCATCGACCTGCAGGCCTTGGAGGG
>DATGEL010000015.1 GCA_035310145.1 Dehalococcoidia bacterium | reverse complement strand
GTCTACGACCCGACAGGGGGGTATCAGGCGACGGACGTGCTGCCGCCGGGGCAGGCGGGCTGGCTGGTCGGCCCGGTCGCCCCCGGTACCACGCTCGACAGCTCGATTCGCTAGCGACGGCGGCGAGCGAGGGCAGCCGGCAATTCCGGCGTTACGATCGACGGCGCCGCCGTCCGCCGTCCAATGAGCCTTCTCCCCGTCTTGTGCCTTCTGGCAATAATGCCCGTGGACGCAGCGCGGCCGGGCGCCGTGCTCCGCCCGGCCGCGCTGCTCCTTGCGGCTGCCGGCGGCTCTGGATGGAAACCATCGCGCTCCGTCCCTTGACAGCGCCGCGCCGGTCGGCCATTCTTAACACATCGGTTCTAGAATGAATAGGTTATGAATGCCGGACGATCAGCTTAGCGCCGTGTTCGCCGCGCTCGCCGATCCCACCCGCCGCGCGATCCTTGCGCGGCTGGCCGAGGGCGACGCGAACGTCGCGGAGATCGCGGCGCCGTTCAGCGTCTCGCAGCCGGCGATCTCGCGTCACCTCAGGGTGCTCGAACGAGCCGGGCTGATCTCGCGCCGCCGTCGCGCCACCGCCCGCCCCAGCCACCTCGAAGCCGCGCCGCTGCGCGAGGCGACCACCTGGCTGGCCGGCTATCAGGCGTACTGGGAGGAGAGCTACGGCCGGCTCGACGCCCTGCTCGCGGCGCTGCAGCGCGATCGTGCCGGCGAGCCGCACCAGGACACCGCATCGGAAAGGAACGCACGATGACAAAGACGCAGATCACCATGGAACCCGGCGTACCGCAGGTCGTGATCACGCGGGAGTTCGACGCGCCGCGCGAGCTGCTCTTCCGCGCCCATATCGAGCCGGAGCTACTCGTGCAGTGGCTCGGGCCGCGCGCCCTGGCGATGACCGTCGATCACCTGGACGCCCGCGACGGCGGCACCTGGCGCTACATCCACCGGGACGTCGAGGGCAACGAGTACGGCTTCCACGGCGTCTACCACGGCACGCCGTCTGTGGACGCCATCGTGCAGACCTGGGAGTTCGAGGGCATGCCCGGCCACGTCTCGCTGCAGACGGCCACGTTCGAGGAGCGCGGCGGCAGAACTCTGCTGCGTGCGAACGCCGTCTTCCAGTCGGTCGAGGACCGCGACGCGATGATCGAGGCCGACATGGAAGGCGGCGTCAACGAGGGAATGGAGCGCCTGGACGAGCTCGTCGCCCGGCTCGCCCCGGTGCGCTGACGCACTTCAGCGTACGGCGCTGGTTCGCGCCAGGAGAGCCCCGAGAACAACCAGCGATTTGGAGAGGAACAGATGACCGAGCGAGCACCCAGCGAAGTCACGAATCTTGATCGCTACGGAAACCCCGCACTGCCGTGGAGCAGGCCGCACGATCTGCTCACGGCGGGCGCCGCGCCGGCGCCGGGCAACCCATTCTTCCTCGGAACCTGCCGGCCGGACGGCCGCCCTCACGCCGCCGGAATCGGCGCCCTCTGGCTCGACGGCGATTTCTATTTCACCAGCAGCCCCCACGCTCGCAAGGCGCGTAACCTGGCCACGAACCCGGCCGGCACGATCTCCGCCAGGCTGAAGGGCATCGACATCGTGCTCGAAGGCGAGGCGGCGAGGGTCACCGACCGGCCGACGCTGGAGGAGGTGGCTCGCCGCTACCGCGAGGGCGGCTGGCCGGCGGAGGTGGCAGGCGACGCGCTCACGGCGCCCTACAGCGCCCCCAGCGCCGGTCCGCCGCCCTGGTGGCTCTATCGCTTCACATGCCATACCGCGTTCGGGGTCGCCACCGCCGAGCCGTACGGCGCCACCCGCTGGCGGTTCCAGCAGTGAGGGCAGGATGCGCCTTGCGGCCCCTGCTCGGCGCGTCGCAAGAGAGCTCGCAGAACACGACGGCCGGCCGGTTCTGTGCCGGCCAGCCGTTTTGGCTCTCTGCAACGTGCAACCCGTGCATGGGGAGCGCGGCCGTCGTGCCTGAACCGTCGCTGCAGCGGCCATGCGGCCGCCAACAACCCGAAGGCCCGAGGAATGAAGCCGTGCCGGATTCCCAACCAGTTACCTGAGATCGAATAACCCGCTCGATCGGACTCAGGAGATCGCCACAACCCGGCCGGGTGCCGTCAGCCGCGGCCCGCGGGCGCCGGCTCCCAGTTCAGGCCGAAGCTGCCGCTGTCGAGATTGCCGTCATCACGCGGGCGCTTGAGGATGCAGCGAGCCTGGAGCTGCGTGCGCCCGCCGTAGGAGTACTCCTCCCAGTGGGCGGTGATCAGCTCCCAGCCGGCCTCGCCCAGCTCGTCCAGCTCTTCCTGCAGGTGCAGTCCCTCGAACACCTGGTTGAGATACTGCCAACGCTGCGTCATGGCGCCCCTCCTGACCGTTTCCCCTGCAGACGGTCGCGCCCCGGCCATCGTAGATTCAGTATGGCCGGTCTCGCCGGTACGCGCACTGGCCGAAGGACCGAGTCGCCCGCTGGCCAGGTGGCGAGTGTGCGTGCCGTCACAAGCCGCGAGCCGGCGCATCGTGCCTGCGCCTGCTGTCTCTATCTTGCTAAACGCCGCCCGAGCGGAATTTGTTGCGCTCCCAGCGGGCGTACAGCGCGATGCCGCCCGCGATCGCCGCGATGCCCAGCAGCCCCAGCAGCCAGAAGAGGCTGAACAGCCAGATCACGGCGACGAGCGCCAGCAGGATGCCGATCAGCACGGCCAGCGGCACGGCGAGGATGCCGAACACCGCGCGGCTGATCGTGAGCACCTCCAGGCAGCCGCCCGGCTCCTTCTCCGACTTCGGCTGCCGCCCCGGCCCGTAGTAAAAACCCATGCTTCGCGTCCCGGCGGGGAAACCGGCCTCGGCCTGCCAGCGTTCCCGGCGCCACCGACCGCGCAGGGCGCCTACCCTTGGTTGCTCCGCAACCTGTTATTGGAAGTCTCCGACGGTTGCGCTGCGCTCTGGCCCGACACAGGAGGGGATTCCTGGAGCGCTCCCATCGCCGTGCGAGGGGAGCAGGAATGGGTGTCCTCGCAGGACGGCGGGCAACTCCGCGTCATCGCCCCTGCGGCTCGCCTGCCGCGTGGGCGAGCGGACCACCGCGCCACACGCGCGAGTCGCTCAACCATCCACGGCGTCTCGCGCGAGGACACTGGCGCCGCGCTCCCCTCGCACACCCCCTGAAGCGCTCCAGGAGTCCCTTCCTCGTTTCGGGAAGGGACAGACGGCGCGAGCCGTCAGGGTTAGGCGCCTCGCCCTGCTACCCGCACTTCGTATAGCCGCAGCCGCGGCAGATCAGGCACCCCTCTGCATACTGCAGCACGGAACCGCATTCCGGGCAACCCACGCCCGAGCTAACGGTCGGCTTGCCGTTATAGTAGTGCCCGTTGCCATTGCCGTTGCCGTTCGTGTAGCCGGTTGCGCCCTCCGTGCCGGCGTAGCCCTCGGCCAGCGGCAGCGCTGCCTGCACGCCCGGCACCCCCGGCACCCCCGCCATCGGCAGCGCGGCCTGCTGGCCGGTGATGAAGCGCAGCTCCAAATAGCGGGCGATGTAGTCCACCAGCGAGGTAGCTGTCGGAATGTTGTGGTTGCGCGTCATGCCGTACGGCTCGAAGCGGCTGTTCTTCAGCTTGTCCAGCAGGCTGCCCATCGGCACGCCGTACTGCATCGCCATCGACATCAAGAGCGCGATCGTGTCCATCAGGCCGCTGACGGTCGAGCCCTGCTTCGAGACCTTGATGAAGATCTCGCCCGGCCGCCCGTCCTCGTAGAGGCCGACGGTCAGGAAGCCCTCCTGCTCGCCCACGGCGAACTTGTGTGTGATCGACTGGCGCTCGTCCGGCAGCCGCTCGCGCCGCGGCCGCGCCGGCTCGGCCGGCACCGCCGGAACGGCCTCGCCTGCCGCCGTCCCGGTCTTCGCCGGCTCGTGCGAGAGCACCTGCAGCGCCCGCGAGCCATCCCGATAAATCGTGATGCCCAGGCAGCCCTCTTCGTAGGCCAGCCGGTAGGCGCGGGCCACGTCCTCGACCGTTGCTTCGTTTCCGAAATTGATCGTCTTGCTCACTGCATTGTCCGTATGCCGCTGAAACGCGGCCTGAATACGGACGTGCCACTCGGGCGCGATGTCGTGCGCGGTAACGAAGACGCGCTTCACCCAGTCCGGCACCTCGGCGTGGTCGGCCAGGTGGCCGCCGGCCGCGAGGTCGTCCATCAGCTCCGGCGAATAGAAGCCCTCGCGCCGCGCCACTTCTGCGAAGTAGTCGTTGACCTCGGTCAGCTTCGTCGTCTGCGTCGGATTGTTGCGGTCCAAATAGTGCTGGCGGGTGAAGGCGAGGGCGAAGACCGGCTCCACGCCGCCGGAGCAGTCGGCGATGATGCTGAGCGTGCCCGTGGGCGCGATCGTGGTGCGCGTGGCGTTGCGCAGCCGCGGCCGCTCCGGATAGCGCTGCGACATGTTGTAGATCGAGCCGTCCCACTCGGGGAAGGTGCCGCGCTCGCGCGCCAGCTCGCCCGAGGCCTGGTCCGCCCGCTGCTGGATGAAGCCCATCACCTCTTCCGCGAAGGTGACGGCCTCTTCGGAGTCATAGGGGATGTTCAGCTTCATGCAGGCGTCGGCGAAGCCCATCACACCCAGGCCGATGCGGCGGATGCGATGGCTGACGTCCTCGATCTCGGGCAGCGGGTACTTGTTCATGTCGATCACGTTGTCGAGGAAGCGCACGCAGACCGGCACGACCTCGCCCAGCCGCTCGTAGTCGAACACCCGCTCCTCGCCGCGCCGCACCACGAATTTGGCGAGGTTAATGCTCCCTAAGTTACATGAGTCATACGGATATAACGGCTGCTCACCGCAGGGATTGGTGCTTTCAATAGGCCCCATTTTCGGCACCGGGTTGGCGCGGCCGGCGTTGATGCGGTCGATGAAGACGATGCCGGGGTCGCCGTTCTGCCAGGCGTTGGCCACGAGCTTGTCGAAGATCTCGCGGGCGTTGCGCGTGCCCGTGACCTGGCCGGTGTGCGGGTCGACCAACTCGTACGCTTCGCCGCGTTCCGCCGCCTGCATGAACTTCTCGGTCACGGCCACGGAGATGTTGAAGTTCGTGCAACTCACCATGTCGGCCTTGCACTCGATGAACTTCTCGATGTCCGGGTGGTCGACGGCGAGGATACCCATGTTGGCGCCGCGCCGCGTGCCGCCCTGCTTGATCGCCTCCGTCGAGGCGTCGAACACCTTCATAAATGACACGGGGCCGCTGGCCACGCCCGAGGTGCTGCGCACGAGTGAACCCTCGGGCCGTAGCCGCGAGAAGGCAAACCCGGTGTTGTGAATCATGGCGAGGCCAGATCGCCCGGCCGCGTAGGTGTTCCATCCGTCAACGGTCAGGTCGTAGTAGGGCTTGGCAACGGCGGCGCGTGCCACCGACTCGACTTCGAAGCCGTGCCTTGCGACACGCTGCAGCAGCGTGGCCAGTGCCGGATTATGCGGAGTAAGCCCCACGGCGATCCGCTCCAGCCCGACCCGTGACACCCGCTCACGCTCGTTGCACGACCAGTGGCTCAGATCGAGTGCGAACGGGCTGGCGACGCCTGGCCCACGCCTTCCCGCGAGTCCAAGCGCTGCCAGCGCATCACGCCAGGCATGGAAGGGCAGGCGCAGCGCTCCCTGGCCTGCTGGGGCGTTCAGAATGCGCGTGCGACGCCGGTCGTTCGCCATATAGGGGGCGATCTCGCCGGCGAGCGCCGGAACCTGAGCCGTGGTCCCGACGCGCACGGTATAGATCGTTCGCTTTCCCTTGCCGTGTGGCGCCTTGGACGCTACTCCGGGGTGAAAACCAAGCAGGCTCAGCAGTGCGGCCAGGTCGTCGGCCATCGCCGCGCTCACGGTCGAGTAGCTGACATGACCGCGCGAATCCACATACCCGTCGCTATCCAGAAGACCAGCCACGAAGGCGCGGACAACGGCCAACGGCGACTTCGCGATCAGCTCCGGTACGCGAATGCGACCATCTTTTGCGCCAAAGGTTTCCAACCCGCACGCCTCCAGCAGGTCGTGCACGAACCGTTGGTTCAGCGTCGCGACGGACAGCAGCCCGCGCCTATCGCGGGCGATGGAGACGTGGATACCATGCCGCGCGAGAATCGTGCGCACCCGCTCCAGCACGTCCTCGCTGCCGGAGAACCAGCGCACACGGTACTGGCGCAGCGCCGGCGCATAGCCAAAGGAGCCGTCCCCGAGC
This sequence comes from Dehalococcoidia bacterium, assembly GCA_035310145.1. NCBI lineage: Bacteria > Bacillati > Chloroflexota > Dehalococcoidia > Dehalococcoidia bacterium. The sequence continues at coordinate 110,054 of DATGEL010000015.1, read as the reverse complement.
GTGAAGCCGATCAACCAGCCGAGATCCGCATCGGCGCTGAGGCTGCCTGCGCTCCGTGGCTCGCTCCAGGGCCAGAAGCTGTCGGGCCGGTCTGGGCCGAGCACGATGTCGCCCGGCGTCAAGCGGTCTGCGCGGACCTCCACGAGCTGCGTGCCTCGCACCGCCATGAAGGGATGCCAGGCGCTCGTCTGAACTTCGGCGCCGTCACGTAACCGGATGACAAGCTGCTCCGCCGCCGGCACTTCGAATCGCCAGACGTGTGTCACAGGGCGCAGACCGGTCTCGCCGCTTTGCGGATTCATCGAGAGCGTCTGGATGCCGAGATCGCCAACGTCATAGACGATGCCCGCGCCGTAGCGCTCACCGCTCCTCCCGTCCACCGTGGCACGGTTGAAGAGCACCTCGATCGGCTCGATGCCGCAGAACGTCGTCCAGACACGGGCGTCGCCGGCGATGCAGCCGCCCCCGCTCTGATGCACAAGGGCGGTGGCGCGGATCGTGTCGAAGATGCGGTCGATCGAGTCCTCCACCGGCAGCACGAAGCAGGCGGAAAGCTGCTGCAGCGGCCGGCCGGCGTTGCCCAGCGTGGGCGAGTTCGGCAGGAAGTCGAGGCTGGTCAGCGTACGGTAGAAGAGCTCCTCGACCTCGGCCAGGCGCGCGTCGTCGGCGCCGTAGTTGCGCTCGGCCTGCGCCAGGTTGCCCGCGACGCGGCGGAAGAGCTGCTCCGGCGTCTCGATCGGCTGGCCGTCGTCGTCCTTCGCCAGGTAGCGGCGTTCGAGCACGACGCGCGCGTTTTCCGAAAGCGACAGCCGTGCGCCGCCGCGCCGGGCGCCCTTACCGCTGCGGGAGTTGGACTCGATCACCATGATGTCACCCCTGTCGCGTTGGTCTGGCGTGAAGCCGAAGATCGCAAAGAGCGGAATCGCTGCTGTCCTGTCCGGGAGCGCGGGGCGAGACGGCCGGCGCCCTACGCCTGGGCGCGACGCCGGCTGCGGGCTTGCCGCTCGGCGCCGCGGGGCAGCGGCAAGATGCGCGGCGGCGCCAGCAGCCGTTGCAGCTCGTCTTCCGGCAGCAGGGTGAGCTGCTCGCGCGGGCGCAGGCTGCTCTGCGCCGCGTGCAGCTCGTCCAGCGTCTCGCGCAGCGTGTCCAAATCGGTGAAGGCGCGGTAGACGCAGGCGAAGCGCACGTAGGCGATCGGGTCCAGTTCCTGCAGGCCGCGCATCACCAATTCGCCGATGCCGGCGCTGGCGACCTCGGTCTGGCCCAGGCTGAGCACGGCCTCCACCACCTCGTCCACCAGCCCCTCGACCGCCGCCGCGTCCAGCGGGCGCTTCTCGCAGGCCTTGCGCACGCCGAGGAGGATCTTTTCCCGCGAGAACTCCTCGCGCCGGCCGTCCTTCTTGACAACCAGCACGCCGACCGGCTGCACGCGTTCGTAGGTCGTGAAGCGGTGGCCGCAGCGCAGGCAGGCGCGCCGGCGGCGGATCGCCGCGTCCACGGTGCGCGAGTCGGTCACGCGGGAGTCATCGTAGTCGCAGATCGGGCACTGCACCGGCAGATCGCCTCGGTTCGGCCACGCTTATGGAAAGCCAGATGCCACAACATCTGGTAGCCAGGAGCGCGAAATCGCCTACATCTTGTACCTGCAGAATGTCATTCTCCGGCAAATGACGCCATCCGTCAACCGGGCTAAGCGCCTGAGCAATAAGTTGCCATAACGGCCGGATCACCTCTCCGCTAGCCTCGCGGATGCACATAAGCGGCACTGCCGCCGGCATGCCGGCGGCAGTGTGGTGCGGGTGTTTCGGCGCTGGATGACTTAACGCGACGTCATGGAGCGACGTAAAAAGGTCGGCAGATCCGTGTCGCCGGCGCCGGGCAGCGGCTCGGTGCGCAGCCGCGGCTCCGGACGTTCCGCCGGCGGGGGCATGGGCGCCGGCTGGCGCGGCTCGGCGGGCTCCGCGCGGGCCACCCCGGGCCGCAGCGGGCGCGGGAAGCGCGGCAGTTCACTGTCGTCCAGATCGGGCAGCGCGGCCGCCGGCCGCGGCGCACTGGGCGCGGGGCGGATGCCGTTGCCGTTCGCCGCGGCCGCCGGCTCCTGCTCGGCCTGGTGCATGGCGGCCTCGCCGCCGCCCATGTCCGTCTCGGCCTCCGGGAAGCCGGTGGCGATCACCGTGATCTTGACCTCGTCGCCGAGCGATTCGTCCACCACGGTGCCGAAGATGATCTCGGCGTCGTCGTCGACGACGTCGGAGATCACCTCGGCCGCCATGTTCAGCTCGTGCAGCATCAGGTCGCGCGGGCCGGTGACGTTGAACAGCACGCCGCGGGCGCCGTGAATGTCCACGTCGAGCAGCGGGCTCTGGATCGCCTGGCGAGCGGCGTCCACGGCGCGGCTCTCGCCGCTGCCGTGGCCGATCGCCATCAGCGCCGGGCCGGCGTCGGACATGATCTTGCGCACGTCGTTGAAGTCGAGGTTGACCTCGCCGGGGCGCGTGATGATCTCGGAGATGCCGCGGATGCCCTGGCGCAGCACGTCGTCGGCCGACTTGAACGCCTCCTGCACGGTGACGCGCTTGTCGCACATCGAGAGCAGGCGATCGTTGGGGATCACGATCAGCGTATCGACCTTCTCGCGCAGGCGCATGATGCCTTCATCGGCCTGCTTGCGCCGCTTGGCGCCTTCGAAGGTGAAGGGCCGCGTGACGACGCCGATCGTCAGCGCGCCTTCCTGCTTGGCGACCTCGGCGATCACGGGCGCGGCGCCGGTGCCGGTGCCGCCGCCCATGCCGGCGGTGACGAAGACCATGTCGGCGCCGCGGATCGACTCGCGCAGCTCCTCGCGGCTCTCCTCGGCGGCGCGCAGGCCGACGGATGGATCGCCGCCCACGCCGAGGCCGCGGGTGAGCTTGTCGCCGATGCGGATCTTGGTTGGCGCTTCGGAGTGGACGAGCTGCTGCGCGTCCGTGTTCACGGCAATGAACTGGACGCCGAAGATCTGCTCCTGGATCATGCGGTTCACGGCGTTGCAGCCGCCACCGCCCACGCCGACGACCTTGATTGGTGGGAGGCCGTCGAGATCGGGCCTTGCCGTCTGCTTCATCGCTTCCTCGCCTCTCCTTTCGCGGACCCGGCCCACACCGCGGGGAACGGCGACCGTGCGCGGACACGTCATTGGTATGCTACATGAACGAATTGTGCAAGATCATAGCACGCAGCGCCCGTCCCCTTCAGCAGAGCAAAGCGTACAATCTGCTGTGCGCCGCTGCGGCGTGGCCGCAGTCTACTCCGGCAGAAAGCCCCGAATCATGCGGCGCACCCCGCTGAACCAGCGGGGCGCTGCGGCGTGCGCCGCCGCCGGCGCGGGGCGGACGTGCCTTCCCCCCTCGCGCATCGCCCAGTGTAGCAGACCGACGCCGGTGGCGTATGCAGGATTTGCGAGGCTGTCCGCCAGCCCGGCGAGCGGCAGCGGATACCCTATCCGAACGGGCATGTTGAGCACATCGTGCGCCAACGGCATGAAGCCGGGCAAGTTGGCGCTGCCGCCGGTGAGCACGAGTCCCGCCGAGATCATCTCGTTGTAGCCCGCCTGGCGCACCTCCGCGAAGATCATCTCCAGGATCTCCTCGCTGCGCGCCTGCAGGATCTTGCAGATGCCGCGGCGATGCACCTCGATCCGCCCTTCGCCGCCGAACGCCTCCAGCTCCACCACCTCCCCGTGCGAGACGGCGCTGGGCAGGGCGTTGCCGTGCTCGATCTTCGCCGCTTCGGCCGCCTCGAAGGGCACGCGCAGCCCGACGACCAGGTCGTGCGTGAGATGGTAGCCGCCCACCGGCAGCACGGCGGTGTGAAAGACGGCGCCGCCGACGAAGATCGCCACGTCCGTGGTGCCGCCGCCGACGTCCGCCAGCACCACGCCCTGCCGCCGCTCCTCGTCGCGCAGTACGGCGTCGGCGCTGGCCAGCGGCTCCAGCACCATGCCCTCGATCGCCACGCCCGCCTCTTCGACGCAGCGCGCCAGGTTGCGCATGGCCGAGACGGCGCCGGTGATGATGTGCGTGTCCACGTCCAGCCGCTGGCCGTGCATGCCGACGGGGTCGGAGACGTTGTCCTGGCCGTCCACGGCGTAGTAGCGCGGGATCACGTGCAGGATCTCGCGGTTGGTCGGCAGGCTCAGGTTACGGGCGCCGTCCAGCGCCCGATCCACGTCGTAGGCCGTGATCGCGTGGCCGCGGTCGGCGATCGCGGTGATGCCGCGGGTGTTCACCGAGCCGATGTGCGAGCCGGCGATGCCCACGTGCGCCCCGCCGATCTGCAGGCCGCTGGCGCGCTCCGCCTTCTCGACCGAGACGCGGATCGCCTCCGTCGCGTCGTGGATGTTCTCCACCATGCCCTTGGTGATCCCGGCCGAGGGCGCGACGCCGACGCCGAGCACACGCAGGCGCTCCTCCGCGTCCAGGTCGCCGATGATCGTCGCGACCTTCGTCGTGCCCACGTCGATGGCGGCGAATGCGTCTCTGCGTGCCACGGCCGGTTCTCCCTCTGGCTGGTACGGCGGGCGCCGGGTAGTTCATGCGATGCCTCAGCGGTAGTACGGCCGGTCGCCGTCGCGCAGGTCCAGCTCGTGCAGGCTGGCCGGATTGACCGCGGCCACGACCTGCTGCCAGACCGCGAGCTTGTAGTCCAGGTTCTCGCTGTCGCCGAGCTGGACCTGCGTGCCGCGGTCGGTGAGCACGCTGGCGCCCGCCTCGCGGTCGTACTGCACATGCACGGCGTGCTGGCCGATCGCGCCGGGAATCACCTGCGCGACCTTCACCGCGATCTGCAGCGCCTCCGGGTCCACGCGGCCGCCCACGCGCAGATCGCTGCTGGAGCCGGTGGCATCGACCATGGGCAGGCCGCCCGCATCGCTCGTCGTATCCAGCACCACGCCGTCCGCGTCGACCAGGTACTCGACGCCGCCGCTCGTCCATACGCCCGCGGGCTGCCGTTCGACCACCGCGATCGTGACCGTGTGCGGGAAGCGCCGCGTCACCGCCGCGCTCTTCACCCGCGGCAGGGCAAGCAGACGCTTGACCGCGCCGCCGGTGTCGGCGGTGAAGTAACGCTGGCCGGCGATCGCCGCCGTCTCGCGCAGGTCGTCGGGCGCGAGCGCCTGGGCGCCCGTCACGCGCACGTCGCTGATCACCAGCCACGAGGAGGTGTAGAGCCGCACGCCGCCGGCGCCGGCGAGGCAGAGCAGCAGCGCCGCGGCCAGCCACAGCCAACGCCGCGGGCGGAGGCGGGCGCGCCGGCGCTCCGCCGCCCGCGGCCCGCGCCGGCCGCTGCGGAAGCTCAGGTGCCGCGTCGGCGTGCTCACCCGCCCCGATCTCCTGCCATCAAAAGCCCTCGCCGATTAACGCCACTTCGGGGTGCAGCGCGATGCCGAAGCGCTCCTGCACGCGGGCGCCGGCCAGGTCCATCAGTTGCTTCACCTCGCTCGCCTTCGCCTTGCCGGCGTTGGCGAAGAAGTTGGTGTGCTTCTGCGAGATCTCTGCGTCGCCCAGGCGGCGGCCGCGCAGCCCCACCTGGTCGATCAGCCACCAGGCCGGGTGCTGCGGCGGATTCTTGAAGATCGAGCCGGCGTTGCGCCCGCGCGGCTGCGTCGCCAGCCGCTTCTCGTCCAGCTTCGCCACGTAGGCCATGATCTCGGCCGCGTCGCCGCGCCGCAGCGCGAAGTCGAGCGAGAGGATCACCCGATCCTGCAGCAGGCCGCGGGTGAAGACGCTGCCGCGGTACTCCAGCTTCAGATCGGCCGCGGCGATGCGGCGCTCGCTGCCGTCCGGCTCCAGCACCTCGATGCTCTCCAACACGTCGGCCAGACAGCCGCCGTAGGCGCCGGCGTTGTAGACCACGGCGCCGCCCAGCGTGCCGGGAATGCCGACGGCCCACTCCAGCCCCCACCAGCCGTCGCGACAGAGCCGCCGCGCCGTCGCGGCGAAGCTGGCGCCGCTCTCGCCGCGCAGGCGCACGCGGCCGTCGTCGAGCGGCTCCGGCTCCTCCAGGCGGCGGGCGTTGTTCTCGATCACCAGGCCGCGCACGCCGCCGTCCCCGACGAGCAGGTTGCTGCCCGAGCCGAGTACGAACAGCGGCACAGCCTGCGCCCGCGCCGCCCGCGCCGCCGCGGCCAGCGCCTCACGGCTCGTCGCCTTGAAGTAGAGGTCGGCGGGGCCGCCGATACCGAAGGTCGTGTGGCGCGAAAGCGGCTCGGCGCGCCGCAACTCGCCCAGGCCGTCGAGCGCGGCGGCGAGCGCCTCCAGGCGGGCGGGGTCCACGCCGCTCATCGCGTCAGCGCCTCCGCGAAGGCTCGGCCTACGGCATCTACCGTGCCCGCACCCAGGGTGATGACAACATCGCCCGCGCGGGTCTGTTCTCTAAGCCGGCGCACGGCATCGTCGGCGGAACTCGCCAGTAAGGGCCGGGGCCGAACAATCGCGTCCGCCAGGGCGGCGGCGTCGAGGCCCGCCTCGGCGGTCTCGCGCGCCGCGTAGGTCGGCAGCAGCAGCAGCAGGTCGGCGCCGGCGAAGCAGCCGCGGAACTCTTCAAGCAGATACTGCGTGCGGCTGAAGGTGTGCGGCTGGAAGACGGCGATGAGCCGCCGGCCGGGGAAGCGCTGACGCAGCGCGGCGATGTTCGCGGCGATCTCGGTCGGGTGGTGGGCGTAGTCGTCCATCACCGTGACGCCGCCGGCCTCGGCCACCAGCTCGAAGCGGCGGCGGGCGCCGTGGAAGCCGGCCAGCGCCGCACCGATCTGCTCGCGCGAGAGGCCGAGCGCGTCCAGCGCAGCCACCGCGCCCAGGCAGTTCGCCGCCATGTGCCGGCCCGCCAGCGGCGTCGTGAACACGCCAAACGGTGTGCCGCCGTGCAAGACGGTTAGCCGCTGCTCCACGCCGCTCGCCTCGACGCGCGCCGTCCAGTCCGCCGCGGCGTCGAGCGCGTACCTCTCGACCCGCGCCGCCGGGCGCGCGGTCGCCAGCACCGCCAGCAGCCGCGGACTGTCGGCACAGACGAAAACCCGGCCGCCCGCCTTCACCAGCTCGATGAAGCGGCGGAAGGCGGCCTCGATCCGCTCCGCCGTGCCGTAGTAGTCGAGGTGGTCGACCTCGACGTTGGTCACGATCGCGATATCCGGCGCGTAGTGGAGGAACGCCTCGGCGTACTCATCGGCCTCGACTACGATCTCGGCGCCCGTGCCCGGCGCGGCGTTGTGGCCGAGGTCCACGGCGTCGCCGCCGAGCAGGTAGCCTGGGTCGCGAGCGGCCTGCACGAGTGCGTAGGCGAGCAGACTGCTGGTCGTCGTCTTGCCGTGCGTGCCCGCCACGCAGACGGCGGTGCGCCCCTGCATCAGCGCCGCGACCATCTCCGCACGGATCAGGATCGGGATGCCGCGCGCCCGTGCCGCGGCCAGCTCCTGGTTCTCGCTCTTCGCCGCGACGGTGGTCACGACCAGCTCGGCCTCGCCGATATTCTCGGCCGCATGCCCCACGAACACCGTCGCGCCCTCCCGCTCCAGCCGCTCGGTGTAGCGCGAGGGCGCGATGTCGGAGCCGCTGACCTGCACGCCGCGCGCCAGCAGGATACTGGCGATCGCGGACATGTGCATGCCGCCGATACCGACGAGGTGCACGCGCCGCACGCGGGCGAGGTCGATGGCGGCCGCCGCGCTCATGCCGTCGCCTCCAGCACGATCGCGGCGATCGCCTGCGCGGCGTCGGGCCGGGCAAGCCTGTGCGCGGCTTCCCGCATGGCGCAGAGCCGGGCGCGGTCGTTCAGCAGGCCGAGCACGGTGTCGGCCAGGCGCGGCAGCTCCGCCTCCGGCAGCATGACGGCGGCGCCGCGCGCCTGCATGAAGGCGGCGTTGGCGCGCTGGTGGGCGCCCGCAAAGGTGCCGGGCACCAGCACCGCCGGCAGGCCGGCCGCGGCCGGCTCGGCCAGCGCCGAGGCGCCGGCGCGCATCACCGCCAGGTCGGCGGCGGCCATCGCCGCGGGCATCGCGTCCAGGTAGGCGACGGGGCGGTAGCGTTCGCGCAGTTCGTCGGGCAGCGCCGCTGCCCGACGCTGCGCCTCGGCCAGGCCGTCCGCGCCGGTCTGGTGCAGCACGGCGCAGCGCGGCAGCAGCGCCGGCAGCGCCGCGAGCACGGCGCGGTTGATCGCCCGCGCGCCCTGCGTCGCGCCCGTGACCAGCAGCAGCGGCAGGTCATCGGCAAAACCCAGCCGCTGCCGTGCCGCGCCGCGATCCTCGCTGAAGAAGGCGGCGCGCACGGGATAGCCGGTGACGCAGGTCTTGCCGCGCGGCAGGTAGGCAAGGCTGCCCTCGGAGGTGACGGCGATGCGCCGCGCCAGCCGCGCCAGAAAGCGCACGGCCCAGCCCGGCCGCACGTCGGGCAGGTAGAGCACCAGCGGCACGCCGCGCAGCCGCGCCGCGACCGAGACGGGCACACCGGCGTAGCCGCCGGTGGCGAGCACGGCCCACGGCCGGAAGCGCCCCAGCAGCCGCCAGGCCTCCGCCGTGCCCCGCGTAAGCTCCCAGGCCGAGCGGGCAAGCTGCCACGGCGCACGGCCGCGGACGGGGGCCGCGCGGACCGCGGCGAAGGGGATGCCGGCGGCGGCCGCCAGCCGCTCGACGTCGCCGCGCACGGTGCCGGCGAAGAGCAGCTCCACCGGCGCGCCGGCGCGTGCACACAGCGCCTCCGCCGCGCTGAGCGCGGGGTAGACGTGGCCGCCCGTGCCGCCGCCGGTGAGCAGAATCCGCATCAGGTGCGCCCCCGCTCGTATTCGTGGCGCCGGCGCCGGCTGCGGCCGCGCCTGAACATCGGCTGCTGACCGTGCGCCGGCGGTTGCGGGCCGCGGGCCATGCTGGCGATCGGCGGCGGCTCGAGCCGCGGTTCCGGCGCGGCTGCCGCGCGGGCGTAGCGCGAGATGTTGAGCAGCACGCCGGAGGCGGCCAGCGTCGCAATCAGCGCCGAGCCGCCGTAGCTCAAAAACGGCAGGGGAATGCCGGTCATTGGGATCGAGCGGGTGATGCCGCCGATGTTGATCACCGTCTGGAGGCCGATCCAGCAGGTGACGCCGATCGCCAGCAGGCGGCTGAACTCGTCCGGCGCCTTGAAGCCGGCGCGGAAGCCGCGCCAGATCAGCGCGGCGAAGAGCAGCAGCACCAGCAGGGCGCCGATGAAGCCCGCCTCTTCGCCGATGATCGCGAAGATGCCGTCGGTGTGGGCGCCGGGCACATAGAAGAGCTTCTGGCGGCTGGCGCCCAGACCGACGCCGCGCAGGCCGCCGCTGCCCAGCGCGATCAGCAGTTGCAGGATGTGGTAGCCCGCGCCGGAGGGATACTTCTCCGCGTCGAGAAACGCCTCCCAGCGCTGCGAGCGGTAGCCTTCCAAAAGCACCAGCAGCACGCCGCCGGCCACGCCCGAGGCGACCAGCGTGGAGACGTGGCGCAGCGCCGCGCCGGCGATAAAGAACATCGCCATCGTCGTCAGCGTGATCACGATCGTGGTGCCCATGTCCGGCTCGGCCAGGATCAGCCCGCCGACGAGGCCGACCATCATCACGAACGGCGCCACGCCGAGCGAGACCTGCTTCAGCTCCTCGCCCTTCGCCGCCAGCCAGGCCGCGATGTAGATCACCATCGCCAGCTTGGCGAACTCGCTCGGCTCCAGCGGCGGCAGCGGACCGAGCGCGATCCAGCGGTTGGCGCCGTTACTTCGCACGCCGATGTGCGGCAGCAGCACCACGAACAGCGTGATCAGCGAGAGCAGCATGATCAGCGGACTGAAGCGGCGCAGCCAGCGGTAGGGCAGCCAGGCGAAGAGGGCCAGCAGCCCCAGCCCGGCGGCCGCGCTCAACGCCTGGCGCAGGATGAAATAGTTGGGGTTGCCGAAGTCGTTCCAGCCCACGGCGAAGCTGGCGCTGTAGACGGCCAGCAGCCCCACGCCGGTGAGTGCCAGCACCAGCGCCAGCAGCACGTAGTCGGGCCGGCCCGGCTTGAGGCGCGCGGCGGTTCTCAGCGCGGCGATGGCGCACCGTCCTTCTGCACGGTCTGGCCGGCCAGCGCGCCGGCGAGGCGGCGGAACTCCTCGCCGCGCCGCTCGAAGTTGGGATAGGCATCGAAGCTGGTGCAGGCGGGCGAGAGCAGCACTACGTCGCCGGGCAGCGCCCGCCGCTGCGCCGCCGCCACGGCCTCCGCTAACGTGGTAACCCGCACGACGGCGGTGCGCGGCCCTTCGTCCGAATGCTCGGCGAAGGCGTTCGCCAGCAGCCGCGCCGCCTCGCCGAAGAGGATCACGGCCCGCGCCCGTGCGTTCGCCTCACGCACCAGCTCTTGCAGGGGCAGGTTCTTGTCGCGCCCGCCGAGCAGCAGGATCAGCGGCCCGTCGAACGACCGCATGCCGGCCAGCGTGCGCTCCGGCGAGGTGGCGATGCTGTCGTTCACGTAGGTGACGCCGCCCGCGCTGCCCGCGACTTCCAGCCGGTGCGCGACGGGCTGGAAGCGCCGCACGGCAGCCGCGACCGTCTCCAGCGGGATGCCGCAGGCCGTGGCTGTGGCCGCGGCGCAGAGTACGTTCTCGACGTTGTGCGCCCCGCGCAGCGGGACCTCGGCGCGGCCCAGAAAGGCCGTGTCGCGCCCGCCGCGCCGCGCGATCAGCGTCTCGCCGTCCAGGTAGAAGCAGTCGTCAGCGGCCATCGGCGCATTGAACCAGACGCAGCGACCTGCGATTTCATTACGGAAAGTTAGCGATACTGTATCGCTCGCATTGAGGATCGCGCAAGCGTTCGCCGGCTGGTTTTGCACCAACTGGCGCTTCAGCGCCACGTACTCCTCCCAGCGGAACTGGTCGAGGTGGTTCGGCGTGACGTTGGTGATCGCGGCCACCTCCGGCCCGTGCTCCAAGAGCTGCAGTTGCGTATGGCTGATCTCCAGCACCGCCCAGCTCTCGGGCGTGCCCGCGTCGAGCTGCGCCAGAAGCCCCGCGCCGATGTTGCCGCCCAAAATGTGCGGCCGGCCCGCGGCGCTGAAGGCGGATGCGACCAGCGAGGTCGTCGTCGTCTTACCGCTTGAGCCGGTGATGCCGCAGACCGGCCCCGGCCAGCGGCGCAGGAACTCGCGCAGCATCGAGCTGACCGGCCGGCCCAGCGCCTGCATGCGCAGCACGAACGGCTCGCGCTGCAGGAGCACACTCTGCGAGACGTAGAGCGCGTCGAAGCCGTCGGCCGCGGCCGCGTCGATCGGGCCAAGCCGTGTCTCCGCGCCCAGCGCGTCCAGTTCGATCACGGCGCCGGCGATCGCCGGCGCCTGGCGCGTGTCGAAGACCGTGACACGGGCGCCCCGTGCGCTGAGGAAGCGCGCCAGGTCGCGCCCTTCGATGCCGGCGCCGAGCACGGCGACCGGCCGGCCCTGCAGCTCGCCGTCGTTCATCATCACGACACCTTGATCGCCAGCGCCACGCCGATCATCGCCCCGGCGATGCCGGCCAGCCAGAAGCGGATCACGACCTGGACCTCCGACCAGCCGCCCATCTCGAAGTGATGATGCAGCGGCGCCTTGCGCAGGATGCGCTTGCCGTGGCTGTACTTGAAGTAGCCGATCTGCAGCACGTCGCTCGCCGCCTCGACCACGAAGACGACACCGATGATCGGCAGCACCAGCCACTGCTCCGTCATCAGCGCCACGACGGCGAGGCTGGAGCCCAGCGCCAGGGCGCCCGTGTCGCCCATGATCACCCGCGCCGGGTAGGCGTTGTGATAGATGAAGCCCAGCGTGGCGCCGACCACGGTGAAGCAGAAGGCGCCCAGGAACGGCTGCCCCTGGACGGCGGCGACGATGCCGTAGGCCGCGAAGGCGAAGACGCTGGTGCCGCCGGCCAGCATGTCCAGTCCGTCGGTCACGGCCACGGCGCTGGTGGTGAGCACGATGATCAGCACCGCCAGCGGGACGATGCCCCAGCCGAGGTCCAGGTGGCCGTAGTAGGGCACGGCCACGCGGTGGACTTTGAGCGGGAAGTAGAGCACGAAGCCGGCGACGAGTGCCAGCAGCGCCACCAGGCCGAACTTCAGCCGCCAGCTCAGCCCGGCGCGGGCGCGCCCCTGCAGCGAGCCGAGGTCGTCCACGAAGCCGATCAGCCCCGTGGCGCCGATCATGGCGAAGGGCAGCAGGATCGACCAGCGCCCGGCGAGGTTGAAGGGCACCGTCACCAGCAGCACCGTGAGGAAGATGATCAGGCCGCCCATCGTGGGCACGCCGGCCTTGATCTGGTGCGAGCTGGGCAGATACTCGCTGATCGCCTTGCCCAGCTTGCGCGCCTCGAGCTGGCGCACCACCGGCCCGCCGAGCAGGATGGCGATGATCAGCGCCACCACGCCGCTCACCAGCGCCCTGGTCACGAACGCGCAACCGTCGCGGCCGGCGCCGCGTGTCCCGCGAGTTGCGGCCGTGTCTGCCGCGTTTCCCATGCGTGCGCCGGCCGCGGTTGGCCGGGCGAAGCGATCGGCATTGCTTATCTCCCCGCGGCGTTGGTCTCGGTCGCGGCGGGAAGCGGCCGGTCCGGAGGAACGTCCAGATACGTCAGGATCTCGCTGGCCAGGTGCGAGAACATCGGCGCCGTGAGCACGCCGCCGAAATCAGCGCTCTTCAGGTTATCCAACTTGACGTAAATGAGCACGCGCGGATGGTCGAACGGCGCGAAGCCGATGTACGAAGGGATCGTCACCTCCTGCGCGTAGGCGTCGCCGGCGCTGGTCTTGGTTTTCACGGTCGGCACGTAGGCCGTGCCCGATTTGCCGCCGGCCGTGTAGCCGGGCACCGGCGCGAAGGTGTTCGCCTGCAGTACCAGCTTCATCATGTCGCGGATCGTCGCCGCCGATTCGCTGGAGATCACGCGGCGGCGCACCGTGGGCTGCGTGACGCGCGTGGTGCCGTTGCTGCGCACGTCCTTGACGACATACGGCTGCATGAGATTCCCGCCGTTCACGATCGCGGCCACGCCGGTGATCATCTGCAGCGCCGAGACGGAGATGCCCTGGCCGAAGCTGTTGGAGGCGAGGTCGGCCAGCGACCAGGCGGTGTCGGCGTTGCTGCGCACGATGCCGCTGGCGTCGCCGCTGAGGCCGGAGCCGGTGGGCTCGCCGAAGCCGAAGGCGCGCACATACTGGTAGAAGAGGTCCGGCCCCAGCACTTTGGTCGTCAGCCAGAGCGTGCCCAGGTTGAGGCTGCGCACCAGCACCGTGGTCATCGTCGTGGGGCCGTTGCAGGAGTAGTCCCAGTTGTGGAAGATGCGCTGCGACACCACCACCTGGCAGGTGTCGATGTAGGTCGTGTTCGGGTTCACCTTGCCAGAGTCGATGCCGGCGGACATGGTGAACAGCTTGAAGACGGAGCCGGGCTCGTAGATGTCGGTCACGGCGCCGTCTTTGAAGCCCTCGCCCTGCGGGTCGGCGCTGAGGTCAAGGGTCGAGAGCTTGAAGCTGGGCTCGTCGTCCATCGCCAGGATCGCGCCAGTGTTGGGGTCCATGACGATGCAGGTGCCGCCCGTGGCGTGCGTCTTGTCGATGCCGGCCTTCAACTCCTGCTCGCACATCTGCTGGATGTTGCGGTCGATCGTCAGCTCCACGTCGCTGCCGGGCTGCGGCGCCACGCTCTTGCGCACGCCGGCGGCGATCGGGTTGCCGAGCGCGTCGCGCTCGTACTCCGAGCTGCCGGGCAAGCCGGTGAGCAGGCTGTTCTCGTCCAGCTCCAGGCCGGTGAGGCCGCCGCCGTCGCGCCCGACGAAGCCGAGCAAGGGTGAGGCGAGATCGCCTTCAGGATTGACGCGCTTCTCGCGCGGCTGCGCGAGCACGCCGGGCAGGCCGAGCGCGGCGATGCGGCGGCCCGTGTCGTAGTCGACGTCCTGCGCGATCGTGGCCGGGCCGGTCGTGGCGTCGCCGAGCAGCGAGAGGATCTGCTCCGGCGTGCGGTTGAGTAGCGGCGCCAGCGCCTGGGCGCCGCGCTGGGCCGCGGCCGCGTCCTGCCAGATATGGCGGTCGACGCCGATGTCGTAGGTAGCGATGCTGACGGCCAGCGGGAAGCCGTTGGCGTCGAGGATGGCGCCGCGGTGGGCGGGCACGGTCGTCTGGTCGAGATGCTCGCCGGCGGCCTCGCTGCTGTAGCCCTTGTGCTGCACGATCTGCAGGAAGACGAGCCGCGCCACCAGCCCGCCGCCGGCGAGCAGCAGCGCCAGCGCCACGGCGGCGGCGCGCCATGGCGCCGGCTGGGCATGCGCTCTGCGGGAGATCGTCGCCATCGCTGCGGTGCTCGCTGTGCGGATTTTGGGGAGGGAGCGGGAGCAGGCCGGGCCGTTACGGCGGCGGACCGACGGAGGGGACCGGGCCGGGCGGCACGATCGTCGGCACGGCGGTTGGCGCCGGCGTGGCGCTCGGCGCGCCGGCGGGCGGGTAGCTCTGATCGGCCGGCGTCGGCGGCGCGGCGACGCTGCTCTCCGCGGCGCCGGCAACCGCGGTGAGCGTCGGCGCCAGGCCGTGCGGCAGGAAGACGCCGGCCGGCGCCGGCACGTTGACGGTGACAGCGCTGGCGCGGCCGGCGGGCACCATGCCCAGCCGCGCGGCCTCCTGGCGGATGCGCGTTTCGGATCCAAGATCGGCGATCTGCGCCTGCAGCGTATAGGTCTTGGCGCGCAGGTCGTCGAGCTGCTGCTGCGCGTGCTCGATCTGGTAGCCAGTCGAGGTCGCGTCGCTGTTCTGCAGCACGGGCAGGAACATCGCGCCCAGGATCATGCCGCCGGCGAGCAGCAGCGCGAGCAGCACGCCGGCACGGCGCAGCAGCGGCGTCTCGCCCGCCTGCTCACCGCTCGTCGCCCGTCTCTGCGCCAGCGCCATGCTCCGCCCCGCCCCTTCCGCTCCCGTACCCGGCTAGATCCGCTCGGCCGCGCGCAGCCTGGCGCTGCGGCTGCGCGGGTTGCGCTCGCGCGCGGCCACGCCCGGCATGACGGGGCGCCGGCCGAGCGGCCGAAAGGTCTGCGTGTGCCCGCACCGGCAGGCCGGGATGCCCGGCGGGCAGATGCAGTCGCGGCTCTCGCGCTGCAAGAACTGCTTGACGATGCGGTCTTCCAGCGAGTGAAAGCTGATCACGGCCAGCCGCCCGCCCGATCGCAACAGCTCCGGCGTGCGTTCCAGCGCTGCACTCAGCGTCTCCAGCTCGCGGTTGACGGCGATGCGCAGCGCCTGGAAGGTGCGCGTGGCGGGCGAGATGCGCTGTCCCGGCCGCCCGGCCACCCGCCCGACGATGCGGGCGAGCTGGCCGGTCGTCTCGATCGGCCGTTCGCGCACGATCGCGCGGGCGATACGGCGCGAGGCCGGCTCCTCGCCCAGCCGCCAGATCAGGTTCGCCAGCTCCGTTTCGTCGGACTCGTTCACCACCTCGGCCGCCGTCTCGCCTGAAGAGCGGTCGAAGCGCATGTCCAGCGGGCCGTCGAGCCGGAAGCTGAAGCCGCGCGCGGCCGTGTCGAACTGCAAGGAGGAGGCGCCGAGGTCGAGCAAAAAGCCGTCGCAGGGCGCGAGACCGGCGGCCAGCGCGTGCGGCAGGGCCTGTGCGTAGCTGTCGTGGATCAGCGTCACGCGCTCGCCGAAGGGCGCCAGCCGCTCGCCGGCGAGCACCAGCGCGTCGGCGTCGCGGTCGAGGCCCAGCAGGCGGCCGTCCGGGGCGCTGGCTGCGAGCAGCCGCGCGGCGTGCCCGCCGAGGCCGACGGTGCCATCGACGTAGCGGCCGCCGGGCCGCGGCGCCAGCGCGGCGATCGTCTCCTCCAGCAGGACCGGCTCGTGCACCGCGCCGCGCTCAGACATCGCCGCCCGGTCCCTTACGCTCATCAAGTTGCTCAAGGTGCTGCGGGTAGAGCGCCTCGGCGCCGGCCAGCTCGGCCTCGCAGACGGCGGTGTCCCAGATTTCAAGGTAGTCGCCGCAGCCGAGCATCGTCACCTGGCCTTCGAGCCCGAGCCGCTGGCGCAGCGCGGCGGGTACCAGCAGGCGAGAGGATTTGTCCAGCTCGCCCTCGTAGGTGCGGCCGAAGAAGGCGCGGCGCAGTTGTTGGCCGCGCTCGGTGTGCGCGCCCTGCGCCAGGATCAGCGCCGCCGTCCGCTCGTAGGCATCGGTCGTGTACACTCGCAGGCAGCGGGGCGGGGCGGGCGCCAGCACGGCGCCGCCGGCGAAGGCGTCGCGAAAACGGGTGGGCATCGGCACGCGGCCGCGGTCGTCCATGGCGTACTCAAACCGGCCCAGAAAGAGCATGGAAGCGTCGCCTCAGGCAGGAAACTGAGCCGGGATTCGGCGGTGTATGAAGACGCAAGTTGCTATGGAATAACGCTGAGACCGTGATTGTATCGCGGTCCCACCGTGGTCCACATTCTCCCACCGCCCCCCATCAAAGTCAACGCGATTCCCGCGGGCCCCGGGCGCGCGGCGGCGCAGAGGTTCCGCGATGGCGTTCACGGTCGGCGTCCTCACCCTCAGCGACAAGGGCTCGCGTGGCGAGCGGGAAGATACCAGCGGCGCCGCGATCCGCGAGCTGGTGGCCGGCGCCGGCGGCACAGTCGCAAAGTACGCGATCGTGCCCGACGAGGCGGAGCAGATCGCCGCGACGCTGCGCGAGTGGGTCGATGCGGGCGGGCTGGACGTGCTGCTCACAACCGGAGGCACCGGCCTCTCGCCGCGTGACGTGACGCCGCAGGCCACACGCACCGTGCTCGATTATGAGGCGCCGGGCGTTGCCGAGGCGCTGCGGATCGAAGGCCTGCGCCACACGCCGATGTCGATGCTGAGCCGCGCCGTGGCGGGCGTGCGCGGCCGCACGTTGATCGTCAACCTGCCCGGCAGCGAGCGCGGCGTGCGCGAGAACCTGGCCGTGCTGCTGCCCGTGCTGCCCCACGCCGTCGAAACCCTGCGCGGCGCCGCGGGCGATCACGTGGCAGGATAGATCCATGGGCTACGAACGCTGGGACAACAAGACGCTGAACCTGACCGATGCGTTTGACGACGAGGCGGAAGCGTTGGCCGCCGTGCGCGACGTGATCCTGCGGGATGGCCCATCAGCTATCGCCAACTGGGCGCTGGACCGCGTGGACGGCGCCTCGCCGCCCCTGGGCCGGCAAGACGCTGGTAGACCGCGCCCTGGGCAAACACCGCGGCCTGAAGGGTGGCTGCTTCGTGACCTGTGCCCGCCGTTGTGCCAGCGGCGGGCGTTTTGCTGTCTAATCGCTGTGGGGCCGTGCTGATCAGCCCGCGGCCCGCGGCGAGCGACGGCGGCATGCGTATCGACATCCTCACGCTCTTCCCGAACATGGTGGCGGCGCCGCTGGGCGAGAGCATCGTCGGGCGGGCGCGCGCGGGCGGGCTGGTCGAGATCGCCGTGCGCGACATCCGCGACTACGCCGCCGGCCGGCACAAGGTCTGCGACGACTACCCCTACGGCGGCGGCGCCGGCATGGTGATGAAGCCCGAGCCGATCTTCGCCGCCGCCGAGGCGCTGGCCGCCGCAGACCCGCGCCGCGGCCCCGTCGTGCTGCTCTCGCCCGGCGGGCGGCGTTTTACCCAGACGATCGCCGAGGAGTACGCCGCACACGAGCGGCTGACGCTGATCTGCGGCCACTACGAGGGCGTGGACGAGCGCGTGCGCGAGCATATAGCCACGGACGAACTGAGCGTCGGCGACTTCGTGCTCTCCGGCGGCGAGCCGGCGGCGATCGTGGTGGTCGACGCCGTGGTGCGCCTCTTGCCCGGCGTGCTGGGCGGCGCGGAGTCGCTGGCCGAAGAGTCGCACGCCTCGCATGGCGCGCACGGCGGCGGGCTGCTGGAGTACCCGCAGTACACGCGGCCGGCCAACTTCCGCGGCTGGCAGGTTCCTGCTACACTTTTGAGCGGCCATCACGAGGAGGTGGCGCGCTGGCGCCGCCGGCAGGCGCTTTTGCGCACGGCCCTGCGCCGCCCCGACCTCCTCGCCCGCGCCGAGCTTGCCGCCGCCGAGCGCGAATGGCTCGCCGGCGAGCTTGACGCCGCGCAGCGCCGCGAGGAACCAACCGGCCCGGATAACGACAGATAACCAAATCGGATCGCTGCTGTCCGCCGGACAGCGCAGGTCACTCCGCCGGCCCACGGCCGCCGCGGCGTGGGGCAGCAGGAGGACACTCCCATGGACATGAGCAGTTTCGTCGAGCTTCAGCCGAACCCCAACATCCCGGAGTTCGGCGCCGGCGACACGATCCGCGTCAGCGCCAAAGTCGTCGAGGGCGACCGTGAGCGCACCCAGGTCTTCGAAGGTGTGGTGATCCGCAGGCGCCGCGCCGGCAGCAGCAGCAACTTCACCGTGCGCCGCATCACGCACGGTGTCGGCGTCGAGCGCACCTTCCTCTTGTATTCGCCGCGCGTGGAGAAGGTCGAGGTCGTGCGCCTGGGCAAAGTCCGCCGCTCGCGCCTCTACTATCTGCGCGGCCTCACCGGCAAGGCCGCCCGCATCAAAGAGCGGGCGCGGCCGGCGGTGCGCAAGTAGCCGGTATCGTGCCCGCTGTATTCGCCCACCGCGCTCTCCGGCGGTAGAGCCTCCGTGCCGTTCGCCGAAGTCGCCGTCAACGCCCCGCAGCGGTTTGGCCAGACCTTCAGCTACGCCGTGCCCGCGGGTCTGCGGCTGGCGCCGGGCGACGCGGTGCTGGTGCCCTTCGGTCCGCGCCGGCTGCCCGGCATCGTCATCGACGTCGGCGAGCAGGCCGCCTACCAGGGCGAGCTGCGTCCGATCGAGCAACGCCTGGGCGACGAGCCGCTGCTCCTGCCGCACCAGGTCCGCCTCGCCCGCTGGCTGGCCGAGCGCTACCTCGCGCCGTTGCCTGCGGCCCTGGCGATGGCGCTGCCGCCCGGCGCCCGCGCGCCGGCCGATCTGCTGCCGCCCGCCCGCGCCGCGCTGCCCGGCCTGCGCCTGCTCGGGAGCGCCGAGCAGGCCCTGCGCGTCCTGGCGCAGTTGCCGCCCGCCACGGCCGGCCGTGCCCTGCGCAGCGTGGCCGCGCTGCTGGAAGGCGGCGGCATGCGCTCGCTGCGAGAGCTGAGACGCGCCCACGGTCTCACCCCGGCGGTGGAGAAGGCGCTCATCGAAGCAGAGATTGTTGAATCTGCGGCGCTGCCGTCCGAGCCGCCGCGCTGCGCATCAGCCGAGGAACAGGCGCCGCGGGCGCACCGGTTGACCCCGGACCAGCAGCGCGCCGTGCAGGCGATCGGCCAGGCGATGCGCAACCGCTTCGCCGGCATTGGCGGGCCGGGTTCTTTCCTGCTGCACGGCGTCACGGGCAGCGGCAAGACGGAGGTCTACCTCGCCGCGCTCGACATCGCCCGCGCCCACGGCCGCCAGGGCATCGTGCTGGTGCCGGAGATCGCGCTCACGCCGCAGACGGAGCGGCGCTTCGCCGAGCGCTTCCCCGAGCGCGTGGCCGTGGCGCACGGCCGGCTCAGCCGCGCCCGCCGCCGCGCCCTCTGGTTCGCCGCCCGCGCCGGCGAAGTCGATGTCGTCGTCGGGCCGCGCTCCGCCCTGTTCGTGCCCGTGCCGCGCCCCGGCCTGATCGTGCTGGACGAGGAGCACGAGCCTTCCTACAAACAGTCCGACCCGGCGCCGCGCTACCACGCGCGCGAGGCCGCCGCCGAGCTGGCGCGGCTCAGCGGCGCCGTGCTGGTGCTGGGCAGCGCCACGCCCGACCTGGGCAGCTACCGCCGGGCGCAGACGCACGATGCCGCCCTGCTGCGCCTGCCGCAGCGGGTGGCGCCGCGCGCCGACGGTACGCCCGAGCCGGTGGCGCAGCCCGCGCTGGACGTGATCGACATGGCGCGCGAGCTGCGCGAGGGCAACGCCAACGTGCTCAGCCGCGCCCTGGACGCGGCGCTGGCGCACACGCTGGCCGAGGGCGAGCAGTCGCTGCTCTTTCTCAACCGCCGCGGCAGCGCCACACTCTTGCTCTGCCGCGACTGCGGCTACGCGCCGCGCTGTCCGCGCTGCTCTGTCTCCTACGCGTTGCACGCCGCGGCGGGCAAGCTGCTCTGCCACCACTGCCGCCACGCGCGCGGCGTGCCCACGCGTTGCCCAAAATGCCAAGGCCAGCGCTTCCGCCCGGTGGGCATCGGCACGCAGCGGCTTGAGGAGCTGGTGCGGGAGCGCTTTCCCGCCGCGCGCGTGCTGCGCTGGGACGGCGACACGGCGGGCACGCCGGCGAAGCATGCGGAGATGGCGGCCGCGGTGGCCGGGCATAAAGTCGATATCGTCGTCGGCACGCAGATCATCGCCAAGGGGCACGACTTCAGCGGCGTGACGCTCGTGGGCGTGGTCAGCGCCGACCTCTCGCTCAACATCCCCGACTTCCGCGCCGCCGAGCGGACCTTTCAACTGCTGGTGCAGGTGGCGGGCCGCGCCGGCCGCCGCGCGCGGCCCGGCCGTGTCTTCGTGCAGACCTACGCCCCCGGCCACTACGCCGTGCGCGCCGCCGCCGAGCAGGACTACGCCGCCTTTTACGCGCGCGAGGCCGCCTTTCGCCGCCAGCTCGCCTATCCGCCCTATGGCGCGCTGACGCGGCTGGTGCACGCCAACCGCAACGAGGCGGCGGCCGAGCAGCAGGCCGAGCGTTACGCGGCGAAGCTGCGCGCTGAGCGCCAGCGGCTCGGCCTGCCGGGGCCGGAGATCGTCGGCCCGGCGCCTTGCTACCTCAGCAAGCTGGCCGGCCGCTTCCGCTGGCAGATCCTGCTGCGCGGCGGCGCGTTTCGCGAGCTGCTGGCCGCCGTGCCCCCGCCTGCCGGCTGGATCATCGATGTCGAGCCGGTAGACGTGCTGTGAAGGCGGGCGGGTGGCCCTCAACCTCGCCCCCTGACCCCTCTCCTTCTCCCAATGATCCGTATCGCGTGGAACGCGATGTCCAATCAGAAGAAGGAGAGGGGCGATCCGGGGGAGGAAGTTCCGGGGCTGCGGCGCGTTTGCAGGCTGCTGTAGAGGCGCACGCCGCGCGCCCTTCGCGCCGGCCGAGCCACGCCTTCAGCCCCAAACTCCCGGACTGCGTCCCCCATCGCCCAATCCTGGGCGAGGGGGACAGGGGGTGAGGGCCGAGAGCCGCGATTGGCTCAGCGGCCGGCGCGGCCGCCGCGCCGGCCAGTGGCCCGGTGCTGCCGTTGCCCCTGGGCGTTGTGACGGCTGCCGCGTGTGCCGGCCGGCGGCGTGGCGCTGGGGCCGCGCCGCGGCGCCGGCGGGGTGCTCGGCGGTGGTGTCTGCGCCAGCGCGGCGCCGGGCAAGACGGTGGCCAGCGCCAGGACACCGCCGAGGACACCGGCCAGGGCCAGCCGGCTTTGAGTTCCACGCATCGCTCTGCCTCGCTTTCATGCTTCAGCCGCGGGGCGCGGCTCGCGCCCGCTCCCACGCGGCGTACAGGCAGACTCTGCACCCGGCGCATAACCTGTGCGTTGGCCGCAGATGTGCGTATTCACATGCAGCGTCGCCGTCGCCTGCCGCGCCCGCGGCGATCGGCGATCTATGATGGCGGAAAGCCCGACATGAGGCGGCGCCCTTGCTGATCGGCCTGATTTCAGACACGCACATTCCGGAATCCGCGCCGGAGATCTGGCCACAGGTCTACGAGGCATTCAAGGGCGTCGACCTGATCCTGCACGCCGGCGACCTGCACGTGCTCGACGTGGTGAACCGGCTGGAGCGGCTGGCGCCGATCTACGTGGCTCGCGGCAACGGCGACGACGGCGGCGCCGGCCGCCCCGTGGTGCCAGAAGACCCGCGCCTGCGCGACTCCTGGGTACTGGACCTCGCCGGCTTCAAGGTCGGCATGACGCACGCCTTCGAGTTCCCCGAGTGGCCGCCCCACCGCACCTTCGACACGATGTTGCAGTATGCCTTCGGCGGGCCCGTGGACATCGTGATCTGCGGTCACACGCACGTGACGATGGTGGAGAACTACAAGGGCGTGCTGATCGTCAATCCCGGCAGCCCCATGTTCCCGCGCAACATGAACACTTCGCTGGGCAACATCGGCTTCCTGGAGCTGGCGCGCGGCCGCGCCCGCGCCTGGATCGAACAGCTCGTCTAGCCGCGTGCTCACGCTGGAGACGCTGGCAGCGCTGCGTACCCCGGCCGGCGAGATGCTGCTGGCGGAAGCCGGCGCCATCGCGGCCGAATGGCCCGACCCGCTGCGCGCCATCACCCGCCTGCGCCGGCGCCATCCGCCGGAACTGGCAGCGGCCGCGCTGGAGACGGTGCAGCTACGCGCCCGTGCCGCCGCAAAGTTCCCCGAGGCGGCGCGCATGTTCTTCACCGCCGAGGCGCTGGAGCAGGCGAGCAGCGCCGCCGCCGCCGCGCACATCGCCGCGCGTTTCGCCGGCCAGGCAGGGTCCATTCAAGATGTCCTCGACCTGGGCTGCGGCCTCGGCGGCAACACGATCGCGCTGGCCCGCGTGGCGCGCGTCACGGCGATCGATCGCGACCCCCTGCGCCTTGCCCTGGCGCGGGCGAACGCCGAGGCCTGCGGCGTGGCTGAGCGCATCAGCTTCATGCAGGCCGACCTGCTGGACGACTCGCTGCCGGCGGCCGGCGCGGCCTTCTGCGACCCCGGCCGCCGCACGCCCGACGGCGCTCGCCTCTTCGACCCGCGCCGCTGGCAGCCGCCGCTCGATGCCGCGCTGCGACTGGCGGCGCGCTTCCCCGCCTTCGGCATCAAGGCCGCGCCGGGGATCCGCGACGCCGACCTGCCGCCCGGCTGCGAGGCCGAGTTCGTGCAGGAGGGGAGCACGCTCGGCATCGCCATGCTCTGGCTGGGCGCCTTCGCCGGCGCCGAGCGCCGCGCCACGCTGCTGCCTTCGGGCGAAACTCTGGGCTTCACGCCCCTCGAACCGGTGGCCGTGGCCGCGCCGCGTGCCGTGCTTTACGAGCCGCAGCCCGCCGCGATCCGTGCCCGCCTGCTGCAGCAGCTCGGCCATGCGCTTGACGCCACGCGCATCGACGAGACCACGGCGTTTCTGAGCGCGGACGCCGCGCGGCCGACGCCCTTCGCCACGGCCTACGCGATCGACGAGTGGCTGCCCTTCAACCTCAAGGCGCTGCAACGCCGCCTGCGCGCGCTGCGCGTCGGCCGCGTCGTCGTCAAGACGCGCGCCTCACCGCTCGACCCGCAGCAGCTCGAACGCTTGCTGAAGCTCGACGGCCCCGAAGAGCGCGTGCTCGTGCTCACGCGCGTGCTGGGCCGGCACGCGGCGCTGATCTGCCGGCGCGTTGACACGTCCGAGCGGGCTTCCTAGCATGTGGGAGGTTTCACAAACGTGTTACGCGGCGGGAGCGAGGCGGCGGCGCGGAGAGGCAAATGAAGGTGATCATCATGGGCTGCGGCCGTGTCGGCGCCCAGCTCGCCACGACGCTCGACCGCGAGGGGCACGACGTCACGGTGCTGGACACGACCAGCGCCGCCTTCGCCCGCCGCCTGCCGCCGGAGTTCCGTGGCCGCGCCATCGTCGGCAACGGCATCGACGTGGACGTGCTGCGCCGCGCCGGCATCGCCACCGCCGACGCCTTCGTGGCCGTGACGCAGGGCGACAACCGCAACGTGATGGCGGCTCAAGTCGCGCAGCACATCTTCAACGTGCCGCGCGTGGTCTGCCGCATCTACGACCCGATCCGCGAGGAGATCTACCACACGCTGGGCATCGAAACGATCAGCCCGACGAAGGTCGGGGCGCAACTGCTGAAAGACGCGCTGCTGCGCTGACGGGGCGATCACCGTGTACATCATCATCGTCGGCGGCGGCAAGGTCGGCTTCTACCTGGCCAGCGAGCTGGTGGCCGAGGGGCACGAGATCCTGGTGATCGAGCAGGAGCCGGCCAAGGTCGCGCGCATCAACGACGAGCTGGGCGACGTGGCCGTGCAGGGCGACGGCTGCGAGGCGGCCGTGCTGGAGAACGCCGGCACCGGCCGCGCAGACATGTTCATCGCCGTGACCGGCGACGACGAGGATAACCTCGTCTCCTGCCAGGTGGCGCGCAAGAAGTTCGACGTGCCGCGCACGATCGCCCGCCTGAACAACCCGAAGAACGCGCTGATCTTCAAGAAGCTCGGCATCGATACGACCGTGAGCGCCACGGCGGCGATCATGGCGCACATTGAGCAGGAGCTGCCGACGCATCATCTGATTCCGTTGCTTAGCCTGCGCGGCAGCGGCCTGCAGATCGTGGAGGCGCAGATCACGGACGACTCGCCCTCACTGGGCCGCAAGCTGAACGACCTGCTCCTGCCGCAGCAAACGCTGATCGCGCTGGTGATCGACGCCGGCGGACACCCGCACGTGCCCAACGCGGAGACCCAGCTCAGCACCGGCGACAAGGTGCTCGCCGTCACCCGCCCCGACGCCGAAGACACGCTGCGGCAGATTTTGATCGGCTGAGCGAGCGGCCCTCATCCTCACCCCCATCCCCCTCTCCTTCTCCCAATACTGGGCGAAGGAGAGGGGGCGATCCTGGGGAGGAAGGTCCGGGGCTGCGCCGGGTTAGCCGGTTCTCGTAGGGGCGCACGGCGTGCGCTCTTCGCGGCGCGGGCGCGACAGAGGCGTTCGCCGGCCGAGCTGTTTCGTGTGGGGCAAGGTCACAGGGTCATGCGTCCCTACGGTATGTGCTGCGGGCGCCCCAGCTACTCGCCTTCGGGCAGGCAGCGGGCGCCCGGTCGCGCACAGGCGGGCGTGCTGCCGAAGCGGGCGAACAGCCCGCGGTGCCCGGCCACCCAGGCGTAGCCGCGTTCGGCGAGCCAGCGCACGCCGGGCAGATTCATCGCCCGACCCAGCGCCGGCCATGACCCGCCGAGTTCTCGGAAGCTGCGCGCCACGGCGCCGGCGCCGCGGAACACGCGCCCGTTCCGCGCGATGGCGTAGATCTCCCGATCGACCTGTGCCCTGGTCAGGCCGAAGCGCTCCCGCACGCCCGGGGTCTGATTCGGCAGCGCCAGCACACGGCCGGCGGGATCGCGCGCCCGGATCCATTCCGCGCAACGCGTTCAGAACCCTCACCAGCCGTCGAACAGCACGACGAGCCGCGCCCGCTCCCAATCGCTTTGCACGCTTCCTGCCTTCGGGTGAAAGCCCGCTCCTGCCTGAACGGTAACGCACGCCCCCGGCGGCGCCATAGTGCTCCGAGGCCGGATGCCGGCTCTGATCGGGCAGGAAGACAGGGTTCAGCCCGAAGCTCGCAGGCCGCGCGCCCGCCAGGCGAGTCGCAGAAAGCGCGCCGAGAAGTCGCGGCTCCAAAAGCGGGCACGGCGCGGGGCGCGCTGCCCGCCCACGGCCGCCGATAGTTCGCGCTCGCGCAGCAGGGCGGCATCGCGCGCACTGCGGGGTTGAACGACTGCGCGGCGGTACTGCCAGTCGATCTCGCTCGACAGCCGGGTCAGCGGTCCGTGCGGCTCCATCGCGATCCTCCATCCCTCACTGCGCTGCTCTCAGGTGAACGTTGCCGTTGATCTGAAGGTAGCGGCAGCCGGAAACGCTGCCATCCCGGCAGCGCACCATTTTCAGCCGAGGATGAGCGCAGCAGCGGCGGGGCGGGATGGCGGCAACTATGCAGCCAGGGCGACCTGAACCTGCAGATCCTGACCAGGGCAGAGCGCGCGGCTACACAAGGTCGCGGCGCACTGCATAGGCGGTGGCGTCGGCGCGGCCGTGGGCGCCGATCTTGCCGTAGAGGTTGGCGACGTGCCGCTCAACCGTATGCACCGAGAGCACAAGCGCTGCGGCGATCTCCGCGTTGCTCCGGCCCGCGGCCAGCAGCCGCAGCACCTCGGACTCGCGCGCGGAGAGCCCATCGGGCAGCGCGGGGCGAACCGCCGCCGTGGCCGGCGCCTGCTCCAGCAGCGCCCGCGTCTTGCCGGCCCAGTAGTCCATGCCGATCTCATCGTAGAGGGCGCGCGCTTGCTCCAGCAGCTCGCGGGCGCGGGCCGCATCGCCCCGCCGGCCGCGCCGCCGCAGCAGCCCGGCGAAGTCGCGCGCCGTGTCCGCCGTCGGCACCTTCATGCCCGTGCGCGTGTTCAGCGCCAGCGCGGCCGCGAAATGCCGCTCAGCATCGTCGAGGCGCTCGAGTGTCTCGGCGAGCTGCCCCAGGAAACGGTCAACGGCGCCAAGGGCATACTCGATGACCGGCATCGGGACGGCGTTCTGCCCTGCTGACGGGAGCATCATTTCGTAGAGGACGCCGGCCACGCCTCGCTCGCCCAGCTCATGGCTGACCTGGGCGAGCACGATGAGGGTTGGCAGCCACACCCAGTTCCGGGCCAGCGTGCGCACGCCGCGCTCGGCGAGTGCGGCGAGGATCGATCGTGCCTCCTCTTGCCGCCCCGTCTCGGCGAGCAGCAGCGCGATGGCCGCGTGTGAGAGCGGGAACTCCGGGAGTTCCCGCGCAACCTCCCGCAGCGCGTCTTCTCCGGCCTCAAACTGGCCAGACTGGCGGCCCTGCGAAAACGCATGCAGAGCGGTCATGAGTCGAAACCAGGGGTGTTGAACGCGGAGGGTCAGGACGTCCATCTCTTGCCGGTGCCGCGCTGCATCCTCGAGCCGCCCGTCGCGAAACGCCTGGAACTCGCGCCAATTGATCCCGGTAAGCCGGTACTGCGGTTGGCGAAGCGACTCGACCAAACGGACGATGATGTCGATCTCCCGATCGGCGGCTGCCATCTCTCCACGTCGCACCAGGTTGCGAATGCGCCAGCGACGGCCCTTGTAGCGCAGGTCGGGGTCGGCGATCCGCTCCGCCACCTCGATCAGCTCGGCTGCCACCAGCTCGGGTTCGGTCAGGTCTTCGGCGCCCCCCAGCGCCCAGTAGCGTTCGTTCAGGGTGAAGGCCAGCGTCCGCGCGTCGCCCAGCCGGCGCGCCATCGCCACGGCCTCCGCTGTCAAGGCGAGGCTGCGTGCCTCGTGATCGCCGCGCCACAACAGCACCTCGGCCAGCAGCCCGAGCACGCGGGTTTTCACGGCGCTGTCTCCCTCGGCAAGTCCTGTCAGCGCGTCTTCGAGCAACTCGATCGATGGTGTGGCGTCGCTGCCGGCGCCGGAGACCTCCGCATAGCCCAATGCCGCGCGCGCCCGTTGCTCGGCCGTGCCGCCGGCCCGCGCGGCGCGCAGAAACGTCTCCTTCCACGCGGGAAACGCGGCGGCCCGCCACTGCGCCTCGCCCAGCGCCAGCAGCAACTCGCAGTGTTCCTGCGCCGTGGCCGCGGCGCCCGCGGCCACCGCCTCCAGCGCGCCCTGCCAGTGTGCGGCTGCTTCCTCCCAGGCGAAAACCGTCAGCGCTGCCTCCGCCGCCTGCTTCGCGTACGCCAGCAGCTTCTCCGGGTCGGCCGCGGCGCCGGCCTGGCGGTAGTGCCCGGCGAGTGCCGCGGCGTGCGGCGCCAGGTGGCGGGCATGAACGCGTTCCAGCGCCTCGGCGGCGCGCAGGTGCAGCCGCTGGCGGCGCGGCAGGCTCAGCTCCTCTAGCAGCGTCTGGCGCAGCAGGGCATGCGCGAAGCGGTACTGCCCGCCCTCTTCGTGCAGTACGCCTGCCGCCGTCGCCTCCTCCAGCGCCGCCGTCAGCGCCGTCCAGTCGCCGGCATCCATCGCCAGCAGCACCTCGAAGCCGTTCTCCTCGCCCAACACTGCCGCCGCCTGCAGGGCGCGGTTCGTCTCCGGCTGCAGCCGCGCCAGGCGCCGGCCGATCACCTCGCGCACGCCCTCGGGAATGCCCCAGGCGGCCACGGCGGCGTGTGGGTCAGACAGATCCCGGCCCTGCTCGCGCAGGTGGCGCACCACCTCCTCGATGAAGAACGGGTTGCCCTGCGTCTCCGCCGCCACGGCCCGCGCCACCGCGTCCGAAGGCGCCGCGCCCGCGAGGCCGGCGATCAGGGCGCGGGCGTCTGCCTCGTCCAGCGCGTTCACGGGAACGCGTTCATACAGCCGCTCACGGCGCAGCTCGGCGAGCACATCGGAGAGCGGGTGGCCGCGGCTGAGGTCGGTGGTGCGGTAGGCGCCGACGACGAGCAGGCGGCCTTCGGCGGCGCGGCGGGCCAGGTGTTGCAGCAACAGCAGCGTGGGCTTGTCGGCCCAGTGCAGGTCGTCGAGCAGCAGTACGGCGCCGCTCTCGGCAGCATGGGCGATGACGAGCAGCGCGTCGCAGACGGCCTCGAACAGGCGGTAGCGGTCGGGCTCGCCGGCCGGCGGGAGCAGCTCAGGCAGCCGCCCGCGCAGCTCGGGCAGCAGCCGGGCAAGGTCCACGGCGCCGTCGCCGAGCTGGGCGGCCAGCGTCTCCGGCGGCGTACGACGGATGTGACCGCGCAGCGCCTCGACGAAGGACAGGTAGGGCGGCAGCCCTTCATCTTCATAAGCGCGGCCCGCGAGCACGTCCCAGCCCTGGCCGCGCGCCTCTACGGCCAGCTCGGTGAGGAGGCGTGTCTTACCAATGCCGGGCTCGCCGGCCAGCAGAACGACGCCGCCCCTGCCGGCCGCGGCCGCATCGAGCCGCTGATGCAAGGCGCCGCGCTCGCGACTGCGGCCGACCAGACTGGAGCGCTGCGCCGGCAGGGCAAACGGCGGCGCGGGCGGGGCGATGGCCGCGGCGGGCGGCCGCGCCGGCCCGCCGAACGTCGCCTGCTCCGCCGCGCTCAGCGCCAGCGCCTCGGCCAGCCGCCGCAGCGTGTGCGGAGAGGGATAGCGCCGGCGCCCGCGCTCCAGGGCGACGATCGCCGCTGCGGTGAGTCCTGCCCGCTCGGCCAGCTCTTCCTGCGTGAGACCGGCGCGCTCGCGGTAGCGGCGCAGCCGGGCGCCGAAGGTCAGCTCCGCATCGGTCATCGTGCAACGGCGCTCCCGGTGGTCTGGCGCTCGAACGGACCGGCACAGCCGCTGCCGGCGGGACGCACACGAGCATTGCGCGACGGGCAAACGCTCAGCGCCCATCATGCTCCGCCTACGTATGCGCTTCAACTGTGCGGGCGAGTGTGAGGGTAAGTGTCAAGGTAGCGTGCATGGCCGGCGTGCGGCCGCGGGGCGATGCTGGCAGCACCGGATGGGACATGGCGCCTGCCCCGCCGGACGGCATCGGAACCCGGACACCTCGATCGGCACGCACCTCCTGGCTGGCCATGCCAGCAAAGCACTGTAAGGAGCCGAACCCGTGCGATACCTCACTCTCTCCAGCCACGTGCTGCGGCACGGAAAGTTCGCCCTCATCGCCGGCGGCCTGGGCCTCGCGACGGTCGCGGCCGTGCGCGCCGGCCCTGCCACGACGCCGGGCGTAATCTCCGCCTGTGTGAACAACAGCAGCGGCACGATTCACATCGTCGACGCGACGACGACCTGCGCGACGAACGAGATGTTCGTCAGCTGGAACAGTCAAGGCATCCAGGGACCCGCCGGCCCCGCCGGCCCCGTTGGCCCCGTCGGTCCGCAGGGTCCGGCCGGCCCACAAGGCCCTTCGGGCGTCACCGGCTACCACATCGCCTCCATCGTCGATCAAGATGTCGGCAACTTCACGCAGTTGGAAGTCGATTGCAACGCGGGCGAGCATGTGCTGGGCGGCGGGGCCGAGGCGCTTGGGACCGTCTCGATTCTCAACCGCACGAGCCCCAACGGTAACGGCACGGGCTGGATCGCCGTGGGCCATCAGCCCGGCTTCACCAGCGTTGGGCTGTCCGTCTATGCAATCTGCGCGACGGTGAGTTAGTCCACCGCGAAGCATCGCGCCCGGCCGGGGTTCGCCTCTCACGGCGAACCCCGGCCCTCGTCTGCTCCACCGTGGCCCGCCCGTGCGGCGGGCTGTGCTGCGTGCCGGGCTCGGTCCAGCGCCGCACATCTGCAAGCTGGCTGAAGGCAAGAAGTACCTTACGCGGCCTGCCGCGCGCGGCGGCGGCCATGGCGCTGGAGATAAACGGGCGGAGGCCGAAGCTTGGCCTCCGCCCAGCGTCTGCCCGGAATCGAACAGCCGCGCTCACGAGAAGCCCGCGGCCGCTTCGTCCCAGCCGGGGATGAACTTGCGCCAGCCTTCTTGGCGTTCGAGGTACTGGTAAAAAATGTAGTAGCTGCTGACGTGCGGGCGCGCCGGCTCGCGGATCAGGCGCATGCGCGCCTCGGTCGGCGTGCGGCCGGCCTTGCGGTGGTTGCACGTTTTGCAGGCGGCCACCAGGTTCTCCCAGGTGTGCCGCCCGCCGCGGTGGCGGGGAAAGACGTGGTCCAGCGTCAGCTCGCGCAGTTGCTTGCCGCAGTACTGGCAGGTGTAGCGGTCGCGCACGAAGACCTCGCGCCGCGTCAGCCGCATCTGCGGACGCGGCCGCTTGACCATGTAGACCAGGCGGATCACCGAAGGCAGGGGGAAGAACGCGCGCGGGCTGCGCATCATGCCGCGCCCGTGTTCGAGAACCTCCGCCTTTCCCCGGTTGAGGAGGGTGAAGGCCCGACGGGCGTTGCAGACGTTCAGGGGCTCGTAGTTCTGATTGAGAACAAGTACGGAAGGCTCCACTAACGCACGCTCACGCGGCCGAACGGTCATCTGCGCTGTGACAGCATTCTAGCATCGGCCGCGGCAGGGCAGCAACGGCGCGGGCCGCCGTCAGAACACACGCACCTTGGCACGGAACAGGCCCGGCAGCAGGTTCAGCAGCCAGGGCACGCCCTTGAGGAAGACCGGCGCCAGCAGCGACTTGTCGATCGCCGACGCCGCCCACACGGCCGCGGGAAAGACGACGAAGGCGATCAGCAGCAGCTCGACGATCACGCAGGCCTTGACGAAGCCGAAGATCAGCCCCAGCGCCTGGTCGGCCGAGCCCAACTTCAGCAGGTTGCCCGCCTGGTCCGTGGTGCCGCCGATCAGGTGCGCGGCCAGCACGCAGGCCACGAAGATCGCCAGGAACGCTACCAGCCGGTCGGTGTCCTGGCTGTCGTAGACGATCTTCACGTCGTCCGCCAGCCGCGGATAGAGGTGCCCGGCCAGCGTCACGCCGATCAGCGCCCCGGCGAGCGCGATCAACTCCCGCACCAGGCCCGTGGAGAGCCCGTTGAAGGTGAACCACACCACGATCAGGATGATCACGAGATCGACCCAGTTCACGGCCGGTCTCCGCTGTCAGTTCGGCAAGGGTGAGGTCGGACGCGGCTCGGGCGGCACCGGTGTGCGCAGCCGCGGCAGCGCCACGCCACGCGGCCGGCCGGCGGGCGCCGGCGTGGGCACCGCTGCCGGGCGGTTCTGGCGTGCCCGCGGCGCCCGCGCCGCCTGGCGCTCTACCGGGCGCTCGGCGTGCCAGCCATGGAAGGCCGTGCTCAGCACGTCCCGCATGTCGCGGGCGAACACGAAGGTCAGGCCGCGGCGCACGCTCACCGGCACTTCATCCAGATCGGGCCGGTTCTTCTGCGGCAGCACAAACGTCGTAATGCCGGCGCGGTGCGCGGCCAGCACCTTCTCCTTGACGCCGCCCACCGGCAGCACGCGGCCGCGCAGGGTGATCTCGCCCGTCATCGCCACCTGGCGGTCGATCGGCCGGCCGGTGAAGACGGAGATCAGCGCCGTCGCCATCGTGATGCCGGCCGAGGGGCCGTCCTTCGGCACCGCGCCCGCGGGCACGTGCACATGGATGTCCTGCTTCTCCTGCTCCTGCAGCGGCAGCCCCAGCTCGGCCGCGCGCGAGCGGGCGTAGGAGAGCGCCGCCTGCACCGACTCGCGCATCACTTCGCCGAGCTGGCCGGTGAGGATCAGGTTGCCCTTGCCGGGCATCAGCGTCACTTCCACGCTGAGCACGTCGCCGCCCTGCTCCGTGCGCGCCACGCCCGTGGCCACCCCGATCTCGTCCCGCTCCTCGGCCATGCCCCAGAACGCCTTCTGCGCGCCGAGGTAGCGCTTGAGGCTCGCCGGGCTGAGGCGCACCGTGCGTGCATTGCCCTCGGCCACGCGCCGCGCGACCTTGCGGCAGATCTGGCCGATCTCGCGCTCCAGGCCGCGCACGCCGGCCTCGTGCGTGTACTCGCGCACGATCGTGCGCAGCGCCGCGTCTGAGAAGATGGCGGCTTCCGCTTCAAGGCCGTTCTCCGCCACCTGCTTCGGCACGAGGAAGCGGCGGGCGATGTGCAGCTTCTCGTCCTCGGTGTAGCCGGAGAGCTCGATCACCTCCAGCCGGTCGCGCAGCGCCGGGATGATCGGATCGAGCATGTTCGCCGTGGTGATAAACAGCACCTGCGAGAGGTCGTAGGGCACGTCGAGATAGTGGTCGGAGAAGGCGGTGTTCTGCTCCGGGTCCAGCGCTTCCAGCAGCGCCGAGGAAGGGTCGCCGCGGAAGTCGGTGCCGACCTTGTCGATCTCGTCCAGCATAAACACCGGGTTGACCGTGCCCACGCTGCGCATCATGTGCAGGATGCGGCCGGGCATGGCGCCGACGTAGGTACGGCGGTGGCCGCGGATCTCCGCCTCGTCGCGGATGCCGCCCAGGCTGACGCGAGCGAACTTGCGGCCCAGCGCCTCCGCGATCGAGCGGCCCAGGCTGGTCTTGCCCACGCCGGGCGGCCCGACGAAGCAGAGGATCGGGCTGCGATGCTTCTCCCGCGCCAGGCTGCGCACGGCCATAAACTCGAGCACGCGCTCTTTGACGCGGCGCAGGCCGTAGTGGTTGTGGTCGAGGATCTCGGCGGCGCGCTTCAGGTCGAGGTTGTCCTGCGTGCGCTTCGTCCAGGGCAGCGCCACCAGCCAGTCCACGTAGCCGCGGATCACGCTGGTCTCCGGCGCGGCCAGCGGCATCTGCTCCAGCCGGCGCAGCTCCTCCTCGGCCTTCTCCGCGACCTCCTGCGGCATGCCGGCGGCGGCGACCTTCTCGCGCAGGTTGGCGACCTCGCGCGCCTGCGGGTCGATCTCGCCCAGCTCCTTCTGGATCGCCTTGAGCTGCTCGCGCAGGAAGTACTCGCGCTGCGACTTATCGACCTCCTCCTGCACCTGGTTGTGGATGCGGCTCTGCAGCTCCAGCACGTCAAGTTCGCGCGCCAGGATGATGTTGATGCGCTGCAGCCGCTCGCCCACATCCAGCGTGGAGAGGATCGCCTGCGCCTCGCCGTCGTCCAGCTCCAGCGAGGAGGCGACGAAATCGGCCAGCCAGCCCGGCTTCTCGATGTTCATCGCCATCACGTAGGCGTCTTCAGGCAATGTGGGCGAGAGCTGCACGACCTTCTCGAACAGCGCCAGCACGGCGCGCATCAGCGCCTCGGTGGCGACGGGGCGCTCGTCATCTTCGAGGATCGGCGTGACGCGCACCTGGTAGTACGGCTCGGTGAAGACGATCTCGTCGATACGCAGCCGGCGCTGGCCCTGGGCCCAGACCTGCGTGGTGCCGTCGGGCAGACGCAGGGCGCGGTTGATCACCGCCTCGGTGGCGATCGGGTAGATGTCTTCGAGGCGCAGGTCGGTCAGCGCCGCGTCGCGCTGGGTGACCACCGCGACCTCATAGCCGCGGGCCGTCGCTTCGTCCACGGCGCGTACGGAGGTGCGCCGGCCGACGAGGATCGGCGCGGCCACGTTGGGAAAGAGCACGCCACGGCGGCGTGGCAGCAGCGGCAGCAGGAAACTGCGCGGCTGAGAGCGTCTACGGGGCACGACACCTACCCTGGCAAGCGCACTGCCTATGCGAACAGGCGTTCAACGGCAGAAAACGCGCGGAAAGCTCAAGCAAGCGATGCAAGCGCGCCGGATCTGCCGTTCACATGCCCATTCGCCGGCGGTTGCTGCACGTTCGACTATACGTGCCGGCACAACGACGTCGGCGGGTTCTTATGCGTTGCTGGTCAACTCGACGGCCGTTTACGCCGCCAGCATGCCGGCTCGTTTATATGGTATCACGCCGTGGGGGCACGGCCGGGCGGGGCGCCTATCCCTGGTTTCGCCTGTCCTCAGACAACCCTTCTCCGTGGGGAAGGGAGACGCGGCGTACTTCAGATCGCCGCGGGGCGGCGATGTCGAAGCAACGCGGGGCTAGGCGACGGCCGGCGGCAACGCCGATGTTCCCTGATCTTCTCGGCGGCATGGCGGCCTTCACTTGCCCAAGGACGCTCAGGGGAGTATAACTCGTGTAATTTTCCGAAGCGGCGCGCCCGAGTGTACACGGGCGCAGGGGCGGAGGCGTGGGCGATGCTGCGCTACACCATTTTCCGGTTGGCGTGGATGGTGCCGTCGCTGCTGGCGCTCTCGCTGATCACGTTCGTCTTCATGCACCTCACACCCGGCAGTCCCCTGCAGCCCGACGCGGCCAACAACCCGCTCACCCCCGCCGAGCAGAAGGTCCTGGCCAAGCAGTTTGGCCTGGACAAGCCCGTCTGGCAGCAGTACGTCACGTTCCTCGGCAAGGCGGTGCGCCTCGATTTCGGCAAGTCGTACGTGTTCAAGACCCGCTCCGTCACCGAGATTCTCAAGAAGCAGACCAAGGTTTCGGTTGAGCTGGGGCTGGTCGCCCTGGCGATCGCGGTGATCGGCGGCCTGGGCCTGGGCATCATGGCCGCGATGAACCAGAACGGGCCGGCAGACTACATCTGTACGTTCTTAGCAATGCTGGGCATCGCCTTGCCCAATTTCGTGCTCGGCGTCTTTTTGATCCTGCTCTTCGTGCTCGTCTTCCACCTGATTCCGCGCACGGGCGGCTGGACCAGCCCCGTCGACGTGATCCTGCCCGCCATCGCCCTCGGCATGACGCCGCTGGCGACGATCGCCCGCTACACCCGCTCCAGCATGGTGGACGTGATCCGCTCCGACTACGTGCGCACGGCCCGCGCCAAGGGCTTGACCGAGCCGCGGGTGATGCTGGTCCACGTCGTCAAGAACGGCCTGATTCCGCCGCTGACGATCATGGCGCCGATCTTCGCGGCCGTGCTCACCGGCTCGCCGGCGATCGAGTCCATCTTCCGCATTCCGGGTATAGGGCAGTATTTCGTCCAGAGCTTCACCTCGCGCGACTATCCGATGATCATGGCGATCATCCTGCTGCTGGGGGTGTTCATCATCGCGCTGAACCTGATCGTGGACCTGCTCTACGGCGTGGTCGATCCGCGGATCCGTTACTCATAACGAGGGCGCGAACGCGCGGGAACGCAAGGGAGAACGGCCATGGCGATGCAGGATACGCAGCTCTCGACGCTGACCGCCGGGCGCGAAAGCGTGCTCGAGGCCGAGGGCATCGCGCTGCAGCGCGCGAACCTCTGGCTGGACGCCTGGCGACGGCTGATCCGCAACTGGCTGGCGATCGCCGGCCTCGTCGGCGTGATCGCGCTGATTCTGGTCGCCGTGCTCGCCGACCAGTTCATGCGCAACGGCGGCTACGCCCGCCAGCACCTGGCCGACCACGGTGTCGCCCCGAGTTCGCACTACTGGTTCGGCACGGACCTGATCGGTCGCGACCTGTTCAGCCGCATCATCTACGGCTGCCGCATCGCCATGGAAGTCGGGCTGCTGACGATGTTCTTCGCCACGATCATCGGCGTGACGATCGGCAGCATCGCCGGCTTCTACGCCGGGCAGGTGGATAACCTGCTGATGCGCGTGGTGGACATCATGTATTCCATCCCGACGCTCTTCTTCGCCATTCTTGTCATGTCGGCCCTGGGCCGCAGCGTACCGCACCTGATCATCGCGCTCTCGCTCACGAGCTGGCCGATCATGACGCGCTTAACCCGCGCACAGATGCTCTCGCTGCGCGAGAAAGAGTACATCAAGGCGGCGCGCCTCTCCGGCGGGCATAGCTGGCAGATCATCCTGCGCCACCTGCTGCCCAATTCGATGACGCCGATCATCGTGGCGATCACCTTCGGCATTCCCACGGCGATCTTCACGGAGGCCACGCTCAGCCTGTTCGGCATCGGCGTGAACCCGCCGATCCCGAGCTGGGGCCAGATGGTCTCCGAGTCGGTCAAGGAGTTCCGCTCGTACTGGTACATGGCCTTCTTCCCGGCGACGGCGCTGGCGATCACCATGCTTTCCTTCACTTTCCTGGGAGACGGCATCCGCGACGCGCTCGACCCGCGCGCGAACAACTGACCGTTCCACCGGTACGTCATCGAGGCGGCGCTGCCCGACGGCGCGCCTCGTGAGAAAGGGGGGCCACGGAGAGGAAGAGCGTTCAGCCACGAAGGCGCGGTGAGATCGTCGTACCCGGCCTCACCGTTGGGTGAGGACCGCAGCAGACGAACGCAGGAGGAGACCCCGTGACCGAAGAGATTCCACAGACAACGGACGGGTTGCCGGTGCTCGACGAGGCGGATCAGCTGCGGCGGTTCCAGCGGAACCTTGCGCGTGTGAAGATCGATCGTCGTGTGGCGCTGCAGGTCTTCGCCGCCGCCGGCGGCGCTGCGGCGCTGGCCGCCTGCGGCAGCAGCAACAACAACAAGACAGCGAACGCCCCGGCGAACAACGCGGCGGCGAAGCCGGCCGCCAGCGCCCCGCCGGCCGCTGCCGCCACCTCCGCGGCGCCCTCGGGCAGCGCCGCGGCCAAGCCCGCTGCCAGCGCTCCGGCAGCGGCGGCAACCGGCGGCTCGCCGTCAGCCTCCGGAGCATCGTCCCTGGAACCCGGCCCCGTGCCGGCCGGCGTGAAGCTCGCGGCCGACCAGACCTTCCTCGTCAACGTCGAGCAGGATGCATCGAGCCACGACTTCAACAAAGACCTCTACTGCCAGGGCGACGTGGCGATCTGGGCCGGCCTGCTGAAGTTCAACCCCGATCTGAAGCCAGTGCCGGACATCGCCGAGTCGTGGGATGTCAACGCCGACGCAACGCAGTTCACCTTCCACATCCGCAAGGATTCGAAGTGGACCGACGGCACGCCGGTCACGGCGAAGGACTTCGACTACTCGTTCCGTCGCCAGCTCAACCCGGCGACGAAGGCGCCCTACGCCTCGTTCCTCTACGACGTGATCAAGAACGGCGAGGCGTACAACACGGGCAAGATCACCGATGACTCCACGCTGGGCATCAAGGTGGTCGACGACTACACGCTGCAGCTCACCACCGAGCACCCGGCCGGGTACGCGCCGGCCATCCTCGCCTACTCGGCGGCGCTGCCGGCGAACAAGGGCGCCGTGGAAAAGTTCGGCGACAAGTGGACCGAGGCTGCCAACATCGTCACCAACGGCCCCTTCAAGCTGACGAAGTGGGACCATGGCGTCGGCTGGGAGCTGGCCAAGCACGACGGCTACTGGAACGCCAAGAACGTCCATCTCACCAAGGTTACGCGGCCGATCATCGCCTCGGACGCTGCTCAGTCGGCCTACGAGAACAACGAGATCCAGTGGACACAGCGCGTCGGCCCCGGCGACTACAAGCGCATCCTCGGCGACGATAAGCTGAGCAAGCAGGTCGTCAAGTACTTCCTCGACGGCACCTGGTACCTGGTGCCGGAGGCGGACAAGGAGCCGTTCACCGAGCCGAAGGTGCGCCAGGCGATGGCGCACGCCGTCGACCGCGACTCGATCATCAAGAACGTGCTGCAAGGGCTGGGCAGCCCGGCCTTCACCTTCAACCCGCCGGGCACGCCGGGCTTCAACCCGGCCAAGTACGAGGAGTTCACCAAGTTCGACCCCCAGCTCGCCAAGGACACGCTCAAGGGCACCAAGTACGAGGGCGGCAAGAACTGGCCCAAGATCACGATGACGCAGCGCAAAGAAGGCGACGCCGAGGCGCAGGCCGGCGATGCGATCATCCAGATGCTCGGCGACAACCTGGGCATGAAGATCGACCACGAGATCGGCGACCCCAAAGAGGTCTACAACCGCATGTGGCAGCGCAAGCTGCAACTGATCTGGATCCGCTGGTATGAGG
This sequence comes from Dehalococcoidia bacterium, assembly GCA_035310145.1. Lineage (NCBI taxonomy): Bacteria > Bacillati > Chloroflexota > Dehalococcoidia > Dehalococcoidia bacterium. The sequence continues at coordinate 72,186 of DATGEL010000015.1, read as the reverse complement.
ACTACCCCGACGCTAACGACGAGGAGAACCTGGTCTTCTGGTCGAAGGCGGGCGGCGACAGCGGCCACCGCCAGGCCTGGCACGACGACAACTTCGATAAGCTTGTGGTGCAGGCCGCTGCGGAGCCGGATGCCAAGAAGCGGGCCGACCTCTACGCCCAGGCCGACCAGATCCTGGCGCAGCAGGCCGGCGTGATCTTCGTCTACTACCCGCAGAACATGGGGCTGCTCAAGCCGAACATCGGCGGCATGCCGAAGGACAGCAACGGCAACCCGACGCCGAGCTGGAACATCTTCGTGCGCATGCTGGAGTTCCTGTATGTGACGGCGTAGGGTTTTCGGCCCTCACCCCCAACCCCCTCTCCCAATCCTGGGAGAGGGGGCTTTTCCTGATTGGCGCTGGCGCCTGTACGATCGGGGCGCCGGCCGGTTGCGGCCGATAGCCAAACCCGGCACGCGGAGGCGCAGGTGCTGATCGACGCGCACACGCACTTGCAGCCGCACGGCGGCTGCCGGCCGGTGGACCGCGCCCTGATCGAGCGGTACGCCGAGGCGGCGCTCGCCGCCGGCCTCGACGGGATCGTCTTCACCGAGCACCTCTTCCGCTTCCGCGAGGCCTACGATCTGCTCGACGGCTGGTGGAATGCCGACCCGAATCCCCAGCTCGCCGCCACCACCGCGGCGTACTGGCGCGACCACGTCAACCTGCGCCTGTCCGAGTACGTGGCGCTCATCGAAGACGCGAAGAGCGCGGGGCTGCCGGTGTTTCTCGGTATCGAGATGGATTGGATTCCCGGCAAGGCCGCGGTGCTGCGGCGCATGCTGGCGCCGTACGCCTGGGACCTCGTGCTCGGCGCCGTGCACTGGGTCGGCGCCTTCGGCTTCGACAGCGATGAGTTCATCGACGAATGGGACCGGCGCGACGTGGACGCCGTCTACGCCGAGTACACGCGGCTCCTCGTCGAGCTGGCCGGTAGCGGCCTCGCCGACGCGATCGCCCACGCCGACCGGCCCAAGGTCTTCGGCCACCGGCCGAGCGACCCGGCGCCGTTTCATGCAGCCGTGGTCGCCGCGGCCGTGCGCAACGGCCTCGCGCTGGAGATCAACACGAAAGGGCTGCGCTCCGCCGCGCGGGAGCTGTATCCGGCGCCGGAGCTGATCGCCCTGGCGCACGCGGCCGGCGTGCCGGTCACGCTCGCCTCGGATGCACACGTCGCGGAAGGGCTCGGCCAGGATTTTGCCGTCGCGATCAGGGCGGCGCGGGCGGCGGGCTACGAGGGCTACGTGCGCTTCGAGCGGCGGCGGCGAATCGCGCAGCCGTTCAGGTGAGCGGTCAGCAGCGCGCGGCTCACCTCAGGTCGTTTGATTTCATAGCGTTGGACCTGCCCACGACGCCGTTGATCGCCGCTGGCGCGGCGACGGGCCGTTCACGAACGGTCCCGACCGAGCCTGGGGCGCCTCCACGGGGCCGTGACCCCGCCGCAATCGCGCACGGCACTGCCCGAGATATGAACATGCGTGTTCGTTCTGTTAGGTCATTGTAGATTCTCGTGTGTGTGAGGCGGCGCGCGGGATCGGAGACAGCACCGCACCCGGCGCAGGCAACGACCGTTGGTAGGGGCGGTTCGTGAACCGCCCGTCGCGGCGGAGGCCGCGACACGCAGCGTGCCGCTCTTCCCAGCCGGCGCGGTTCGCGGCCATACTGGGCGCGGGCGGCGCCGCCTGCACCGACTCGCGCCGCCGGGAGAGCAGCGCATGGCCGAACCGCTCGTGCTCAGCGAACCCATCGAGGGCGGGGTGATCATCCGCCTCAACCGCGCGGAGAAGCGCAACGCCGTCAACGACGCCCTCGCCGCCGCCGCGATCGCCGCGATCGACGCAGCCGACGCCGACCCCGAGGTGCGGGTGATCGTCTTCACCGGCACGGGCAACTCCTTCACGGCCGGCCAGGACATGGGCGAGGCCTCGGGCCGCGCGGCCCCCTCCCCGACCCTCCCCCATGGCGATGGGGGAGGGAGAACGACTCAGCAACTAACCCTGCAGAACCCCTCCCCCAACGCGTTGGGGGAGGGGCAGGGGAGGGGGCCGAGCCCGGGCGGCTCCGGTGGCCTCAGTGCGCGGCTCGGCCGCGTGGAGAAACCGATCGTCGCCGCGATCAACGGCTTCTGCATGGGCGGCGGCACGGTCACCGCCTTGCAGTGCGACATCCGCATCTGCAGCGACCGCGCCACCTTCAAGTTTCCCGGCGCCTCGTACGGCCTCGTCGTGACGGCCAGCCTGCTGCCGGCCGTGGTGGGCCAGGCGCAGGCCAAAGACCTCGTCTTCACCGGCCGCGCGATCGACGCCGCCGAGGCGCTGGCGATGGGACTGGTGAACAAGGTCGTGCCGCATGAGCAACTGGAAGCCGTGGCGCTGGAGTACGCCCGCATGATCGCTGCCAGCTCGCCGCTGGCGATCCGCCACGCCAAGCGCGTGATCAACGCCGCCGCGCTGGACGCCGCGGCGATCGCGCTGGAGCGCGACGCCAACCGCGAGTTGCGCGGCGGCCCGGACCACACCGCCCGCTTCGGCGCCGCGACCGATCGCGTCGTCGGCCCGCGGGCGTAAGGCGAGGCGGCGCGTGCAGTCTGCCACCTCCCCTAACACTATGAAAAATCCGTGGAGGAGATCTCCCCAACATCTCCTGCACGTCTCTGGTCCGCGGCACAGGTCAAGCCGGGACCCGCACGCGTGCATGTGGCTGCGTCCCTCGCCGCGGTGCTACACTTGGCTGCGCTGCGTTTCCGCCGTTTGCCGCGGGAGGGGTGTCATGTCGTCGGCGGCTCAGCTTCTTGTTATTCCGGCCACCCCAGACCCGCTGACCCTGGACGTAACACGCACCGCCGTGCTCGTCATCGACATGCAGAACGACTTCGGCGCCGAAGGGGGCATGTTTCAGCGGGCCGGTATCGACATCACGCCCATCCAGGCAGCGGTCGCCCCGACCGCCCGCGTGCTGGCGGCCGCGCGGGCGGTGGCCCTTCCGGTCATCTACCTGACGATGGAGTTCCGCCCCGACCTGTCCGACGCTGGCGCCCCGGACTCGCCGAACTTCCTCCGCCACCGGCGCTTCGGCGTCGGCGAGCGGGTGACCGCGCCCGATGAGTCAGAAAGCCGCGTGCTGGTGCGCGGGACTTGGAACACAGCGATCCTGGACGCGTTGACACCGCAGGCTGGGGACATCGTGGTCGCCAAGCACCGCTACAGCGGCTTCTACCAGACCGACCTGGACATCATCCTGAAGACGCTGGAGGCCAGGTATCTGATCGTGACGGGCTGCACGACGAGCGTGTGTGTGGAATCCACCATCCGCGACGCCATGTTCCGCGATTACAGTTGCCTGCTGCTTGCCGACTGCACCGCGGAGCCGTTGGGGGCCGAGTGCAGTCGCAGCAACCACGAGGCGTCCCTGCTCACCATCCAGGCGCTGTTCGGCTGGGTCTCGACCTCTACCGAGTTGCTTGCTCGTCTGCCCGTTCCCCGAGCGACAGGGAGCGGCACCGCGTAGCCACCACGACGGCATGCACTCGTCTCCACCGGGCGCCAGCCATGCACGCCGCGGCCGGCATGGGAGCAAACCAGCCTCTTGGGCTGGTCACCCAGACACCGCAACCGGTCTGAAGACGCCAAATTCTGCTGAAGAATCCCCGCCGTTTACCGCTGAGAGTAATAGCCGCCTTTCCGGCCGCCTACTGCTTCGCCGCCTGCGCCTTTTGGTCCAGCAGGTCGATCAGCGGCTGCAAGGCAGCCAGCGAGGCGTTGCCCGCCGGGAAGAATTCGCCCACGCCGAGGATGATGCGCCCGCGCCGCCAGGAGAGCGAGTAGCCGGTCTGGCCGTTGCTGGTGACCTCGATCGCAAACGACTGGTCACCGAGCGGCCGCGGCAGCGTAACCTCGTGGTACTGTGTGCCGGCCTCCGGGCGCGGATACTGGTCGAAGTACTGCTTCGCGCCGGCGGCGTCCTGCCACACGTCGATCGTGATCGCCGCCCCGGAAGGGCTCTCCTGCGTCGTGAACTGGCGCAGATAGCCGCCCAGCCGGCCGGTCTGGTTCATCCGCTGCAGCACGGCCGCCGGATCGGCGAAGCCGTTCACCGCGACCTCGTTCGGTTGGTAGGCCTCAAACTGGCCGAAGCCGAAGCCGGGCGGCAGCTCGCCGGGCCGCGGCCGCACCTGCTCGGTGATATCGGTGACGGCCTTCGGCGGGGCGCCGGGCGGCCGCAGCGTCACGGCCGGCGTCGGGCTGGCGCCCCGCTCCGCCGTGGCCGTCTGTGCCGGCGGCGCGGTCGGCCCGGCGGCGCGGGGCGAGTTGCGCTTGTGGTTCGAGCCGCCGCACGCGGTCAGCACGAGCGCCGCGGCCACGAGCGCGAGCATGATCGGACGGCGCATACCTCACCCCGGCGCGTACCGCGCCGAAGAGCAGGATAGCGGCGGCCGCACGCCGCGAACAGAGCGGCCGGCCTGAACCGGGCCCGCGCAGGAGCCGAACAAGATCCCAACAATGCGCCGACGGGATCTGGATCGCCCGCTGTTATGGTCAGCTTCGGCAGGCGTGTGCCTCGCCTTGCCCGGAGGGCAGGCCGTGAACAGTACCACCACCAACTCCGTGCCGGCACCACCAGACAGCCCCCCGGCGGACGGCGCCGTGGCCGGCGCCCCGGGCGATCCGCTGCTCAACCTGCGCGATCGCATCGCCGCCGACGGCAGCGTCGAGCGGCGCTGGCGTATGCCGCGTCTCGGCAGCCCCGCCCTCTGGCTGCTCGACGAGCCGCTGCTGTTCGGCGCCGTGCTCGTCGCGGTGCTGCTGCTGGGGCTGGCGCTCGGCGCCCGCCTCTTCCACTCCCAGGACACGCGGCGGCTGATCGTGCCCACGGTCGTCGTGCAGCAGAACCCGCCGGCGCCCACCGTCGTGCGCGCCGCGCCTGCGACTCCGCCGGCCGTCAGCACCGAACCCACCGTCGCGCCGGCGCCGGCCGCACCGGCGGCCCGCCCCGCGGCGCCTGCGCCGGCCGCTGCCGCCCCGCAGGCGGCCACCGCCGCCACGCCCGCCGGCGTGCCGCCGCCCGCGGCCGGGTCGGCGCCCGCGGCCGCACCTGCCGGCGGCTCGTCGCTCTCCAACATCGTCGGCAACGCCGCCCGGCAACCCGCACCCGCCGCCGGCGTGCCGCCGCCCGCGGCCGGCTTTCCGGTGGGCGGCGGCGCGGCCACGGGCGCCGGCTCGGCAGGAGCGGCCGCCGGCGGCAGCGCGGCGCGGACGAGCCAGCCGCCCGATCTGGACGCGGCCTTTGAGAACGTCGTCACCCAGGGCCGGCGCGCCGCCACCGCGGCCGCCCAGCGCGGCCCTGCGCCTGCCCAGCCCGCCGCACCGCAGCACTAACGCAGCACGAGGACGAGCATGGCCGGTCTGATCGCCGTGGAACCAGGCGCCGGCGCGGCGCCCGCCGCGCAACCGGCGCCCGCCGAGCCGATGCCCCGCGCGCCGCGGTCGGTGGCGGAAACGGGCGTCTCGCCGGTCTACCTCGACGAGCTGGCGCTGAAGACGATCCACAACGCCGGTCCCTCCACGCTGGATGAGCTGATGCGGCGCATGGGCCTGTCGCTCCCCGTCGTGCAGGAGGTGAAGGAACGGCTGACCCGGCGGGGGCTGATCGAGGCGGCGGGCATCCCCGGCTACGCCGGTCCGGACTACTCCACCTTCGGCTACCGCTTCTCGCTCAGCGAGCGCGGCGAGCAGCGCGTCGCAGCGGCGCTGCAGCGTTCGCGCTACGTCGGCCTGGCGCCCGTGCCGATCGAGCAGTACGCAGACCTGGCGCGCGTGCAGTCGCTGCGCGCCTGCCCGGCCACGGCCGACCAGATCTACGACGCGCTCTCGCCCTTCGTTCTGCAATCGATCGTGCGCCGCGCCCTCGCGCGCGCCTTCCACGCCGGCCGGCCGGCGCTGATCTACGGCGACACCGGCAACGGCAAGACCTCGATCGTCGACGCCTACGCCCGCAGCTTCGGGCAGGCGGTCTGGATTCCCGCCGCCCTCTACGCCCACGGCCACACCATCCGCGTCTACGACTCCGCCGTGCACCACCAGATCGAACCCGAGGCCGCGCCCGCCGACGAGGCGCCGGCGGCGAACGGCCGGCGTCCGATCGACCTGCTGCGCGCGGAGAGCGGCCCGCCCGACCGTCGTTGGTTGCGCGTGCGCCGCCCCGTGGTCTCCGTCGGCGGTGAGCTGGTCGCCCAGCACCTCGAACTCGCCTATGACGCCGAGGGCGGCTACTACCAGGCGCCGCCGCACGTGCAGGCGCAGGACGGCATCCTGATCATCGACGACTTCGGCCGCCAGCGGCTGCGGCCCGAAGACCTGCTCGACCGCTGGATCGTGCCGCTGGAGCGCGGCTACGACCTGCTTTCGCTCGACGCCGGCGAACGGCTGCTGGTGCCCTTCGAGACCTGCGTGCTCTTCTCCACCAACCTTTCGCCCACCGACCTGGCCGACGAGGCGCTGCTGCGGCGCATTCCCTACAAGGTCAACATCCCCAACCCCAATGGCCAGGAGATCGCCGAGATCACCCGCCGCGAATGCGACCGCCGCGGCCTCACCGTCTCCCCCGCCGCGATCGACTCGCTGGTGAAGGCGCTGTTCCGCCCCGGCCAGCCCACGCCGAAGGGCGTCTTTCCGCGCGATCTGCTCTCGATCATCGAAGACGGCGCCCGCTTCGACGGCGCCGCGCCCGAGCTGACGCCCGAGGCGATCGAGGACGCCTGCCAGGTCTACTTCGTCAGCGAGGATGTGCGCCGGTGATGCAGAGCCGCTTCGCCCTGCCGCCGCGCACGCTGCGCCTGCCGCGCGCCCGGCAGGCGGGCATCGCGCTGGCGCTACTGCTCGTGGCCGCGCTGGCGCTGCGCCGCGCCCAGAACCCGTTGCACGGGCTGATGCTGCTCGGCTTCGGCGCCGTGTTCGTGCTGCTGGCGGCCGAGGACCTGCGCTCGCGGCTTTTGCCGAACCGGCTCACGCTGCCGGCGATCGCCGCCGCGCTGGTCCTGGCCGGCGCCTGGCCGGGGCACGGCTGGCCGTCGTCGCTTGCGGGCGGCGCCGTGGGCTTCGCGCTGATGCTCGCCGCCTTTCTGCTGCTGCCCGGCTTCGGCGCGGGCGATGTGAAGCTCTGCGGCCTGATCGGCCTTGTGTGCGGCTGGCCGCTGGTGCTGACGGCGTTGACGCTGGGCGTCTTCTGCAACGGGATAGCCGGCCTGGCGCTGCTGCTGAGCGGCCGGGCGGGGCGCCGCAGCGTGATGCCGTACGGCCCCGGCCTGATCCTGGGGGCGCTGCTCGTGCTGCTGCGTTAGCGGCGCAGGCGGCGACGCATGGGGGGTGTGCCACGCGATATCTGCGCTGGATCCTCGCCTTCCTGATCCTGGTGGAGCTGGCGGCGATCGGCCGCAACGCCGCCGGGGTGCCTTCGATCCACGCGCAGATGGGCGCCGCGCACCAGGCCACGGCCCAGTCCCGGGCGCCCTGAGGCCCGCCGGCGCCGAAGACGGCGCCCCGCACGACCGTACTCCGGCCAGAGGAGCGACCCTATGCTGCGTCCCGCCGCGCTGCGCACCGACACCGCCGCCGCACTCTGGCGCGTGCTGAGCACGGCGGCGCTGGTCAGCCTCTTCACCGTCTTCGCGATCGCGCACTTTCAGCGCTGGCACAGCGAGGGCAGCGTGCGCGGCCTCGGCCTGGTGCTCGACCAGGCGCTGCTGGCCGCGCTCTTCCTGCTGCGGCGCCCCGCGCGGCGGGTGAGCGGCGCGCCGGCCGACTGGCTGCTGGCGCTCGGCGGCACCTGGCTGGTGCTGGCGCTGCGCCCCGCCGGCCGGCCGCTGTTCGGTCTGGATGCGCCGTATCTTGCGCTGCAGCTCGTGGCGCTGGCCGGCACGCTGCTGGCGCTGGGCGTGCTGGGCCGCTGCTTCGGCATCGTCGCGGCCGACCGCGGCCTCAAGACGAGCGGTCCCTACGCCCTGGTGCGGCACCCCGTCTACGCAACCTATCTCGTCGGGCAGATCGGCTACCTGCTGCAGAACCCGAGCGCCTGGAACCTGGGCGTGATCCTGCTGGCCACGGCCTGCCAGCTCGGCCGCATTCACGCGGAGGAGCGGCTGCTGCGCGCGGACCCGGCCTATGCGGCCTACGCGGCGCGGGTGCGCTGGCGCCTGCTGCCGCACGTGTACTGAACGCTGCGGAGGCATGGCATCCATCGTGATTGATCTCCGGCAGCATGCTGCGACGAGCTGTACATGTCGGTTGCGTTCGGGTGGCCGCGCTCGGGCACGCGGCGGGGGAGGACGCCGGGCCGCAAGCGGACCGAATCCTGTTCAAATCTCGCCGGCCAGGCGCAGCGGCGCTCGACCCGGCACAATTCGACATAAATCTGCTATTCGAAACTATAGAATTCCGACGCAACAGTTGCTGTATTGTTTCGTTATGCCAGGCGACGCCCGCGATTGTCGCGGACGCAATAGGGAACTTCCCTAATTTTTCAGCAGGGCCGGGCGGACCGCCCCAGGGCGCGGGGGAGTGGCAGCATGGCGATCCTGGTTGTCGACACCGATGCGGACCTGATCGACTTGATCTGTTATACCTTCCGCCGCGGCGGCCTGGACGTGATTCCGGCCTACGACGGCAACGCCGCGCTCAAGCTGTGGCAGACCAAGGGGCCGGAGCTGCTTTTGCTCGACCTGGAAGTGCCGCGCGTCAGCGGTTGGGAGGTCTGCAAGCAGGTCTGCCGCGACGGCTCGACGCCGGTGATCGTGCTCTCCGCGCTCAATGCCGAGAAGACGATCGCGCAGGCGCTGGAGCTGGGCGCCGACGACTACATCACCAAGCCGTTCAGCTTCAACCTGCTGCTGGCGCGCGTGCGCGCCGTGTTGCGCCGCGTGCAGCGCGTGGGCGGCGCCGCCGTCGCCGGCTGGCAGGCGCTCAGCTCCGGCGACCTGGTGCTGGATACGCGCTCGCACTCGGTGACGCGCGCCGGCCAGCCGCTGCGTCTCACCGTCACCGAGTTCAAGCTGCTGCAGGAGCTGATGGTGCACGCCGGCCAGGTGTTGCCTTACCAGACGCTGGTGGACCGCGTCTGGGGCTACGACGACCCGGCCGACGCGGGGCTGCTGCGCGGCCATGTGCTGAACCTGCGCCGCAAGCTGGAGGACGGCCGCAACGGCGTGACGCTGATCCACACGGTCTACGGCGTGGGCTACTCCTTCCGTCGCGAGTCGCCGGAGGAGCTGGCCGAGGCGGCGCTGCCGGTGCGCTCGATGATCGCGGCTAACGGCGGCGAGCTGGCGCGGGCGATGCGCGACACCCGCGCCCGCATCCCCGCGCGCCCGGACCTCAGCGCCGTGGGCGAACGCGAGGCGAGGCCCTCATAGCCTGCGGCCCTCATAACCCCCTTCCCCTTCTCTCCCATACCGCCCTCAACCCCCTCGCGGTCTCAAGGCCTCGTGTGTATGGGAGAGAAGGGGCGATCCGGCGTGAAGCGATCCAGGGCGGCATGCGGTTGCCCGGAGCGCTGTTTATCGCGCCTGCGGCCGCGACAGGCCGCTCACGAGCTGCCGGAGTCTGGGAGCCCAATACTGCCCGAGCCAGCACCCCACGATCGCCCCTTCTCTCCCATACGCTCTTGATCCGTAGCGGATCTCCAGCAGATTGTGTATGGGAGAGAAGGGGAAGGGGGTTATGAGGGCCCCCGCGGGCGAGCGTCGTCAGCGCGTCGAATCGCCCGGCATGCCCGCACCGTCCGCCGCGCCTTCAGCCCCCGCGTGCCCCGTGCGCCGCGGCGGCGCGCGCGATCGTCGCCAGCGCCGCGCCGGTGTTGTTCAGAACTTCGGCGTTGTCCAGGCGCAGGACGCGCACGCCGGCGGCGGCAAGCTGCTTGCTGCGCTCGGCGTCGCGGGCGCGCTGCTCCGGCGCGGCGTGCACGGCGCCGTCCACCTCGATCGCCAGCCGGCGTTCCGGGCAGTAGAAGTCGAGCACGAAGCCCAGCACGGCGTGCTGGCGCCGGAACTTGAGCCCGCCGAGCCGCCGGTCGCGCAGCCGCTCCCAGAGCAGCGCTTCGGCGGGTGTCGGCTGCTGGCGAAAGGTGCGGGCGGCCTCGCGTACGGCGGGGCCGACGGCACGGAAGCGGCGCTCTGCCCTCATAACCCCCTTCCCCTTCTCTCCCATACACAATCTGCTGGAGATCCGCTACGGATCAAGAGCGTATGGGAGAGAAGGGGCGATCGTGCGGTGCAGGTGCAGATGGTTTCGGGTTAGGGCGTGTCCGATAAATCATCCAGCCGCAATAAGTTACAGTAGTTGGCCATCCCGACCGGCTGCTCTCACGCCTGACGAACTGATTGAGAGACCAGCAAATCACGCACTTTGCTGAGGCTGAGCCAATTGTCGGACACGCCTTAGCGAGATTTACCCTGGCATCGTGACCGCCGGTTCTCGGGCGGCGCGGCAGGGAATCTCGCGCCCCGATTGTCGCGCCGTTGGCGCGAACAACGCGGTGGTTGAGGATGCCCGCGGAGCGGCCATGGGCGTGCGCTCGTCGCCGCGGCGCTTTCCTTCGGTTAGCGCCGCGCCGCCTCGCCCACCTCCCATGGCTCGCCCCTTCTCTCCCATACGCTCGTGAACAGCCGCGGATCTCCAAGCCGCTGTGTATGGGAGAGAAGGGGTCGGGGGTTGTGAGGGCCGCTTTACAGAATCCCCACCTTTCCGCCCGCATCCGCATAACTTGCCAATGGTTAGGAAACCGCAAGGCCAGACTGCGCCCCATACACTGCGGCTGGTCGAGGGAGGTTCCGACTGCGACGGACTTCCCGCCCGCACCCGGACGCGGCCGCCGCCCTGGCGCCGCGGCGCCGCCCTCGACACGGCCAGGCCCGCCTCCCACCCACCGCGTTGCGCCACCCGCGCGGCCGGCGGCGCGAGACGGGCCGCAAACGGCGGCAGCGCCGCCGGGCCACTGTCGAGGGAGAGCAGCCGGCACGCGCCAATCCGGCGGCCGAGGACGAGGAGGTCGGGACGGGAGCAACGAAGCCACGCGCGACAGCCGCGCCACCCAATCTGCCGAGACATCATCATCAACAGGAGCACAACTGAAAATGCAGTACGCAATCACCCTCGTGAACGAGCTGGTTAACCGCCTGCAGACCCGCGAGGAAGGGCAGGGGCTGGTTGAGTATGCGCTCATCATCGCGCTGGTGTCCATCACCGCCATTGCAGCCCTTGGGATTCTAAGTGGGGACATCAACGGTGTGTTCACGAGCATCGGCGGCACCCTGGCGGGAGCCTAAGTGCGTTGATGCCGACGGAGTTCACCATGCGTTCCCTGATCACTGTCGTGAGTGAGCTCGTCTACCACCTTCGCAGGCAGCAACATGGGCAGGGATTAGTCGAATACGCGCTCATCCTCGCCTTTGTCGCGATCGCCGCAATAGGAGCTCTAGGGATCCTGAGCGGAGGAATCAACGGTATCTTCACGAGCATAGGCGGCACCTTGGCTGGCGCATAGCCTAGTGCGCGGACTGGGCGGCGTCTTCGGTCATGGTCTCTGCTTGTCAGAGTCAACTTCGAAGACGCCGCCTTGCCAACTATCCAGTGTTCATGGACTGAGTCGGTGATGATGAAGCATCGCTATTCTCGGTGGTTCCTTCAGCCTCGCTGTAATGATGGTCGATTTTCACTTCGTAACCGCTCCGATCAATCTGGCGTTGCACTCGTTGAATTCGCTCTTATAGTACCAACATTTCTGTTACTCATCTTCGGAATGATTGACTTCGGTCGAGCCTACTCAACGTCAATCACCCTGACTAACGCAGTCCGTGAAGGTGCTCGCTACGGCATCACCAATCCTACTGACACCGCAGGCATCATTGCGAAGGTTCAAAACGCTGCTGGCCCATACAACACTGGGAGCCTGACCGTTCCAAATCCAACCTGTAGCGCGAGCTGTTCGAGCGGCCAATCTGTGGTCGTGACATCGAGCTACAGTTTTTCATTCATCACGCCGCTCGCGGCCATCGCCAACTTCATTTCGGGCGGCTCGATTCCGTCCACGTTCACGATCAACAACTCCGCCACCATGCGCATCGAGTGAGGTCTGACCATGGCCGTCACCTGGACCCCGCGCGATCCCGCCGCCATCGCCTCGTCGGGCAGCAACCGGCGTATCCTGCTGATCTCGCTGGTGCTCGGCCTGCTGGCGGCGCTGCTGCTCTGGCGGCTGCTCGCCTCCACCCAGGCGAAGACGGTGCAGGTCAACACCGTGCCCGTCGTCGTGGCGAAGCAGGACATCCCCGCCCGCACCACGATCACCGCCGGCATGCTGGACGTGAAGCAGGTGCCGAAGGGCGTGCGCCTGGGCAGCGCCTTCACCGATACGAAGGCCGCCGTCGGCCAGGTCGCGCGCGTGCAGGTCAACGCCGGCGAGCAGGTGCTCAGCGACCGTGTCGCCGCCTCGGTGCGCGATCTCGACTTCGCCGCCCAGGTGCCGGCGGGCATGCGCGCCGCCTCGATCACCGTGGCCGAGGTCGTCACCAACGGCGGCCTGATCGAGCCCGGCGATGAGGTCGACGTGGTCGGCGTCTTCGAGGTCCAGGGCGGCGCGGCTGCCAACGGCGCTTCGTTTGCCAAGGATGCCGGCGGCACGGTCAAGCACTTTGCCGCCGTCACCGTGCTCACCGACGTCAAGGTGCTGGCCGTGGCGCAGCGCAGCGACGACGGCGTGAGCAGCAAGACCAGCACCAAGGCCCAGCCCGACGCCAAGAGTGTCACCCTCGCCGTCACGCCGGACGACGCGCAGAAGCTGTTTTTGGCCGACCAGATGGGCACGCTGCGCCTCTCACTGCACAAGCTGGGCGAGCACGACGCGCCGCAGCTCAACCCCGTGCCCAACACCCTGCCCGCGATCGGCGGCGGCGGCAACAGCCAGGCGCAGCCCGGCCAGACGCAGCCCGGCGGGGCCACGCAATGAGCACCAGCGCCAGCCAGGCTCGGGAGACCACTTCGATGAGCACAGCGCCGAAGGCCGTCATCCTCGACCCCAGCGCCGAGAACCGCGCCGAGGCGCACCGCGTGCTGGCGATGGCGGGCGTCAACGTCATAGCCGAGGGCGGCCACGGCGTCGAAGGCCACACGCTCGTGGGCGAGTCGCGCCCCGACTGCGTGCTGCTCTCTTTAGAAGCGCCGGTCGCGCGCGGCCTGCAAACGCTGGAGGCCGTCGCCGCCAGCTTCCCGGCCACGCCGGTGATCGCCTACTCGACCATCGCCGACGGCCCCTCCGTGCGCCAGGCGATGCTGGCCGGCGCCGCCGACTATCTGAGCTTTCCGCTCGCCGGCAAGGACTCGATAGAGAGCATCGGCCGCGCCCTGGAGCGCGCCGCCAGCCAGACGCCGGCCGCGGGCCAGGCGAAGGGCGCTGGCGCCGGCATGATCGTCACCGTCTTCGGCGCCAAGGGCGGCACGGGCAAGACCACGATCGCCACGAATCTGGCCGTGGCGCTGGCGAAGACGCAGGACGCCGCCGTCGCCGTCGTCGATCTCGACCAGCGCTTCGGCGACGTGGCGATCATGATGGATACCAAAGTCGAGACCAGCCTGGCCGACGCCGCGCGCGACGCGGCGCAGCTCGACCGCGGCTCGATCAAGCGCTACCTGACGAAGCACGAATCGGGCGTCTTCCTGCTGCCCGCGCCCACCGAGCCGACCGACTGGGATGCGGTTACGCCGCCGCAGATCGTGCAGATCGTGCGGCTGCTGGCGCAAACGCACGACTACGTGATTCTCGACACGCCCGGCGCCTTCAACGAGATCATCGCCGCCGCGCTCGACCTCGCCACGATCGTGCTGCTGATCACCAGCCCGGAGATGTCCAGCGTCAAGAACTCCGGCCTGGTGCTGAAGATGCTGCGCTCCTGGTCCTTCCCCGAGGAGAAGCTGCGGCTCACGGTCAACCACGCGAACCGGGTGAACAGCGTCTCGGCCGCGGACGTGGGCAAGACGCTGGACATGAGCGTCTTCTGGTCGGTGCCGCACGACGAGGCGGTGCTGCGCAGCGTGCAGGTGGGCAAGCCGGTGGTGACGCTGCGGCCCAACTCGAGCGCCGCGGGCAACATCCGCAAGCTGGCCGAATCGATCGGCGGCGCCGCGGCGAAGTCCGCGAACGGTCAGAAGCACGGCCTGATCCGCCGGCTGGTGCCGCTGGGAGGCTGAGCGAGGCCGTCGGCCCCCACCCCCCGTCCCCTTCCCCCAATCCTGGAGGGAAGGGGGCTACTTTCGGGGCATGAGGGCTGAAGGCACGGCGCAGAGTCCCGCTCTCCTGGAAGGAGGGGACTCTGTGGATGGACGAGTGGGGCTGAGGGCGAAGCCGCCCAGCGTCTCCCCTCTCCCCCTCTCCCCCACTCCCAGGAAGGGAAGCGGAGATCGCGGGACGGCGGATCGAGACCGCGGCCGCGGCGCAGAGTCCCCTCTCCCAGGAGAGGGGGATCTACCGCGGGAGGCTTGGGGCTGAAGGCGGGGTGCAGAACCTCCCCAGCTCCGGCCCGAAGCTCCCCTCTCCCAGGAGGAGGGGAAGCTTCGGACGGACGCGTGGGGCTTGAAGGCGCGGCACTGAGTCCCCCCTCTCCCAGGATTGGGAGAGGGGCCGGGGGTGAGGGCCGACGGTGAGGGCCAGCATGAACGGACTGGTGATGTAGATGGAACCCGAGTCCTTCCCACGGCCGCCCGCGGCCACCGGCCTGCTCGACGGCGCGCCGGCCGGGCCTGCCGGCTCCGTTGCAATGCCCCATGAAGTCGACAACATCGACAACGGGACAGCAGGCGGGGACGCGGGCGCCGCCTCGCAGGCCGCTCGCTGGTACGACCGCGGCCGCGACCCCTCCCTGCCGGCCGTGCGGCATGCGCGCTTCCTGGACGGGCTCACCCCCGGCTCGACGGGGATGCTGGGCAGCGGCAGCCTTGAGCACGGGCTGGAAGAGGCGCGCGAGCGCGTGCACCGCCGCCTTATCCAAGAGCTGGACGCGACGCGGCTGGAACGGCTCGGCACCGAAGAGGCGCATGCCGCGGTGCGCGAGGCCGCCCGCCGCGTGGTCGCCGTCGAAGCGCCGGAGGTCGTCGGCCTCGGCCGCGACGAGGTCGTCTCCGCCGTCACCGACGAGGTGCTCGGCCTCGGCCCGATCGAGCCGCTGCTGCGCGACAGCGGCATCACCGAAGTCATGGTCAATGGTCCCGACCAGGTCTGGGTGGAGCGCAACGGCCGCCTCTCGCGCAGCGGCGTGCACTTCCGCGACGACGCGCACATCATGCGCATCGCCGAGCGCATCGTCTCGCGCATCGGCCGGCGCGTGGACGAGGCGGCGCCGATGGTGGACGCCCGTCTGCCCGACGGCTCGCGCGTCAACATCATCATCCCGCCCGTGGCGCTGAAGAGCCCGACGATCACGATCCGCAAGTTCCGCGCCGACAAGATGACGCTGGAGCAGCTCATCTCCGTCGGCTCAGTCACGCCGGAGGCGGTGGCCGTGCTGCGCGCCTGTGTGCGCATCCGCCGCAACATCATCGTCTCCGGCGGCACCGGCTCCGGCAAAACCACGCTGCTCAACGCCGTCTCCAGCGCCATTCCCGACGACGAGCGGCTGGTGACGATCGAGGACCCGGCCGAGCTGCGCCTGCAGCAGCCGCACGTGGTGGCGCTCGAGGCGCGGCCGCCCAGCATCGAGGGCAAGAACGCCGTCTCACAGCGCGACCTGGTGCGCAACGCCCTGCGCATGCGCCCCGACCGCATCGTCGTGGGCGAAGTCCGCGGCGGCGAGGCCTTCGACATGCTGCAAGCGATGAACACGGGCCACGAAGGCTCGCTCAGCACCGTCCATGCGAACTCACCGCGCGACGCGCTCGCCCGGTTGGAGAACATGGTGCTGATGGCCGGCATGGAGCTGCCGCTGCGCGCCGTGCGCGAGCAGATCGCCTCCGCCGTGCACATGCTCGTGCATTTGAACCGCTTCAGCGACGGCACCCGCAGAGTCACGCACATCAGCGAGATCACCGGCATGGAGGTGCAGACGATCGCGCTGCAAGACATCTTCGCCTTCGAGCACGAGGGGCTGGACGGGCAGGGCCGCGTGCGCGGCACGCTGCAGTCCACCGGCATCCGCCCGACCTTCTCGGAGGAGTTCTACCTGGCCGGCATCCCGCTGCCGGCGGAGACGTTTCACAAGCCGCCGCCAACGCCGCGCTGGGGGCGGGCCTAACCCTGCTTTGCTTCAATATCGCCGCTCTGCGGCGATCTGAAGAATGCCGCGTCTCCCTTTCCCTCATGTGCCATGGGGTTGAAGCGGCCGTGAACGCGTAGGACTGAAAGGAGCCTGGCATGCGGTACGTGCGATGGATGGTGATTGCCCTGTTTCTCGTGCAGCTCGCGGCGCTGAGCCACGGCGCGGCGGGCGTGCCCAGGGCGCGGGCCCAGGTGGCGGCCGCGGTTGGCTTCGACCCGGCCAGCGGCGCCATGACCGACCTGCGCGTCGTCAGTTTCTCCGGCTTCGGCTCGGGCGAGACGCTGGACTTCACCTTCACCGACCCGACCGGCGCCGCCGCGAACGTCGGCGACGGCACGACCTGGTACGCCGTGACCCAGGACGACGGCACCGGCTCGTTCGAGTTCACGCCGTCCGACTGGCTGACGCCGCTGGCCGGCACCTGGACGGTGACGATCACGGGCGAAACGTCTGGTATGCAGACAACGGCAATCTTCGTCGTCGTCTAGGCTGGTCGCCCGGCCCCGCCGCCTGACCTTGCTTTTGATTCGGCATCGCCGCCGCGCGGCGATCTGGAGCAAGCAGCGTCTCGCTTCCCGGCACCGGTCGGGTGGGGATTGAGCACAACCGCTCGACCTCACCCCACCCCTCCCGCCGCGGGAGGGGACAGACGGCGCTAGCCGTCAGGGGTAGGCGCTCCGGGGGGCCAGCGGCGCTGGGAACGCTCGCCGCAGCCGTCAGCCAAAGTGAGGAAGCCCGTGGTCCTGCTCACCGCCGCGATCGCCGCCGCCTGCATCGCCCTCTTCGGCTACGCCATGGCGATGCGCGCCGCCATGGCCCGCCGCGCCCGCAGCGGCCGCCTGGCGCTGGCCGGCCAGCCGGGCATGGGGCCGGGCGCCAACGCCTTCAGCATCGGCCAGGACCCGGCGCTGCGCAAAAGCCGCTTCGGCGTCAGCGGACCGTTCACGCGGCTGCTTTCGCGCGCCGCTTCGATGCAGTGGCTGGCGGAACAGCTCGAACGCGCGGCCTGGCGACTCACCGTCACCGAGTTCTTGATGATCACGGTCGTCAGCGGCATGGCCTTCGCCCTGCTCGGCTCGGCCTTCAGCCGGCTGCTGGCGCTGCCGCTGGGCCTGCTCGGCCTCTACCTGCCGCTGTTCGTGCTGCGCATCGCCGTCTCGCGCCGGCGCAAGAAGTTCGTCAAGCAGCTCGTGGAGATGCTGCCGCTCGTCGCCAACGCGCTGAAGGCCGGCGTGGCGCTGATGCAGGCGCTCAACCATGCTTCCGAGCAGCTCAAGCCGCCGATGTCGGACGAGCTGCGCCGCGTAATCCGCGAGGTGCAGCTCGGCGCCACGCCGGAGCTTGCCTTCAGCGCCTTGAACGAGCGCATGAACGACCGCGACCTCGACATCGTGGTCAGCGCCATCCTGATCCAGCGCGGCACCGGCGGGAATTTAGCCGAGATCCTGGACAGCGTGGCGCACACCATGCGCGAGCGCATTCGTATCCGCGGCGAGATCAAGACGCTGACCACGCAGCAGCAGTTCAGCGGCTACATCCTCGCGCTGCTGCCCGCCGGCCTGCTGGCCGCGCTCACCGCGATCAACCACACCTATATGGCGCCGCTCTTCACCACGACGGGCGGCCGCATCACGCTGATCGTCTGCGGCGCGGCGCAGCTCCTCGGCTTCTTCATCATCCGCAACATCGTCAACATCGAGGTGTAACGGCCGTGCTGCTGATCGCGCTGCTTGGCTTCGTCGCCTTCGTCCTGCTGGCCTACGCCGCGCTCACCCGGCCGGCGCCGGCGGCGCGTCGCCGCCTGGGCGAGCTTGCGCTGGGCCGGCCGCGCCTGCCGTCGCTCGAGCGGGAAGGCCCAACGCGGGGCGAGGCGCTGCGCCGCTGGCTGCGCGAGGCGCTGCCCGGCCGCACGCGCGACCGCATGGCCAGGGCGCTCTACGCCGCCGGCCTGGGCCTCGACCCGGAGACGGCGCTGATCCTCTGGGCGCTGTTCGGCGCCGGCCTACCCCTGCTGATCCTGCTGGAGCTGAGCGCGGGCAAGGCGGGACTCGGTGGCCGCGGCGTGCTCGCCGTGGGCGCCACGGCGGTGGCTTCGCTCTACGGCCCGCTGGTGCTGGTGCGGGCGCGGGCGCGCGGCCGCCGGCACAAGCTGCTGCGCGCCATGCCGGACATGATGGACCTGCTCACGACGTGTGTGGAGGCGGGACTCGGCATCGACGCGGCGCTGGCGCGCGTGGCCGAAAAGGTGCGCGAGCCGCTGCGCACGGAGCTGCGCCGCACGCTGGGCAGCGTGGCGATTGGCCGCAGCCGCAAGCAGGCGCTGCAGGACCTGGCGGCGCGCAACGGCGTGCCGGACCTGAGTTCGTTCGTCACGGCCGTGGTGCAGTCGGAGACGGTGGGCAGCAGCCTGGGCGAGACGCTGCGCGTGCAGGCCGAGGTCGTGCGCGTGGCGCAGAAGCAGCGCGCCGAGCAGGCCGCGCAGAAGGCGCCGATCAAGATCATCTTCGTGCTGGCGCTGCTGCTCTTCCCCACGATGTTCGCCGTGATCCTCGGCCCGGCTGTGATCGGCTTCGTGCAGCGCGGAGGCCTGCTATGAACCGCTCGAACCCCGCACTACGCCGGCGAGGCTGGCTGCACCGCGGCGAAGAGGGCCAGGCGCTCGTGCTCTGGGTGCTCTGCCTCACCGTGATCATCGGCATGACCGGTCTTGTGCTGGACGGCAGCAACCTGCAGAACAACCGCCGCCACCTGCAAAACGCCGCCGATGCCGCCGCCTTCGCCGGCGCCTACCGCCTGCCGCAAGATCCCACTGCCGCTACGACCGAGGACCTGCAATGGCTGACGGCCAACGGCAGCAGCGGCGGCGAGGTCACCACCAACGTTGTCAGCCAGACCTACGTGCCCAACGACACGATCACCGTCTCGCTTACACGCACGGTGGGCTACTCCTTTATGCGCGTGCTCGGCCTGACCAGCGGCAGCGTGGGAGCCAGGGCGGTGGTAGTGGTCGGCACGATCACGCAGGGAGCCGTCGGCTGCGGCGGCTTCGTGCCCTATGCGATCTGGTTTGAGAACAAGGACGGCACGCCTCTAGCAGTTGGTGACGTGGTCGTCTTCCGATCGAATGCCTGGGTGCAGAAGAGCGTACAAGCCGTCCCCGGACCCGACTGGACGGGCACATCGAAGGATTTTAAGGGCTTCTTCAGGACGGGCAGCAATTTCGTGAGCGGCTGCGGCAGCAGCAACCCCTTCGTTGCCGACGGCGATATCTTGACGAAGGGCGGCGACGCCTGCGGCAGTGTCACAGATCCGACGAAAGAAGCCTATTGGATTAACCTGATCAACCAGGCCTACATCAACCAGACACCAATCATAGTAACCGTCCTCAATTACGAATCTGGCAACGGCAATGTGAATGTTACGGTCGAGACCTTCGCGGCCTTGAATGTGAACATCTCCCAGAATGCAGGAACGCTGCCGATCAACCCGCCGAACGCCTGCTCGAAAGACATTTACGGACAGATCACCCAGCTCAGCACCACGCTCGCCGGCTTCAACACCGGCACCGGCACACCGCCGCCGCCGGGCGGCTCCTGCGGCACCGGCATCGGCGTCTGCATGCCGAAGCTGATCCAATGAGCGTGGCGCCAGCCGAACACGGCGAGACTGTTCGACTGCTGGTGCCGGCCGCGCCTCGGGAATCGGACCCGCGGCGCTGGCAGGAGCGTGCCGCGCGGCGCCGGCGCGGCCGGCTTGTGCTGGCGACGATCGCGATCGCGGCGATGCTCGGCGCCGGCCTGCTGCTCAGCCCCCGCCTCTCGCGGCGCCGCCTCACGCTGGTGCAGAGTCCGGACGCGGCGGCGCCCGCCCCGCTGTCCGCCGCAAGCGACGCCGACCCGGAGTCGGTGCCGGCCGGCCCGCCGCCCGTCGACGCGCCGCGGCAGATCGTGCAGGCGCTGGCCGGCCACGCGGCAAACGCCGCCGGTGCAGCAGGCGCCCCCGGCCCGGCCGCCGGCCCCGCGCCCGCCGCGGCCGCGGACGCTAGCACGGAGGCCGCGTCCGACGCCGCTGCCACGAATGCTGAGCCAGCACCGTCCGGGGTCGGCGGACCTGCCGCGGGCGATGCAGCCGCCGTGCCGGCGGCGCCGCCCGCGGCGATCAGCGCCGCACCGACCGCGGCAGCCGACGGCCGCTCCTACCTGAATACGACTGCGCCGCCTGCCGTCGCGTCATCGGCAGGCGCCGTGATCGTCTGGCCGGCGCGCGGGCCGATCACCAGCCTCTTCGGGCCGGCGCATCCGCTCGGCATCGACATCGGCATTCCGCAGGGCACGATCGTGCAGGCGATGGCCGACGGCCGCATCGCCTTCGCCGGCGGCAACGCCTGCTGCAGCTACGGCTACTACGTCGACATCGACCACGGCGACGGCATCATCACCCGCTACGGCCACCTGCTCTACGTGCCCGCGCTCGCCGTGGGCCAGCCGATCCACGCCGGCGACCCGATCGGCCTCTCCGGCACCACGGGCAACAGCACCGGCCCGCACCTGCATTTCGAGGTCCGCCTCAACGGCTTCCCCGTCAACCCGCTGCTGGTGTTGCCCGGCGGACGCTGACGGACGCGATGCCCGCCCGCGCGTTCAGGCCCGCCGTCCCGCGGCCGCTTGCGGGCGCTGCTGCTCCCACGCCGTGCGCCCCAGGCGCAGCCAGTCCGTCACGCGGGCCACGCGTTGGCCCAAATCGCGCGCCGCCGCCAGTTCGGGCGGCCGCGCCAGGCGGTTGCCTTCCGCGCCGGCGATCACGGTGGCGCCGTAGGGCGCGGCGTCGTTGGCGAGGATCGGCGCCCCCTGTCCCGGCGTCACCGTGATCATGCCCAGGTGCATCATCAGCGTCAGGATCGAGTGCAAGCCCTGCTCGTTGCCGCCGTGCGCCGTGGCCGAGGCGGTGAAGGCCGCGCCCACCTTGTCGCGGAAGCGCTCGGCGTACCAGGGGCGCGAGCGGTCGTGCTGCGGCGGGTTGCTCGCGGTCAGGCAATCCTCGAAGAAGCGCTTGATCGGTGAAGCCATGCTGCCGAAGTACGACGGCGCGCCGACGATCAACGCGTCCGCGGCGGTGAGGCGCCCGAGCAGCGGCGCCCGGCGCAGCGCCACGGCCTGCTCATCCTCACCCGGCCGCGGCATGTCGATCGGATCGTCGCCGATCTCCAGCAGGTGCACGTCGGCGCCGGGTTCCTGGAGCACCCCCTCCGCGATCGCTTCGGCCAGGTCCTTGAGTACGCCGAAGCGGCTGTAGTACAGGATCAAGACTTCACTCGCGGGTCTGGCAGCGGACATCGCAGCATCTCCCGCGGCGCCTGCCCTGTGCGCCGCCCGGCCTCCTCCGGCCTTGTTGCATCATCGCGCCGCGCGCCCGCCGCGTCTGTCCGGCAACTGCCCCCTCTGCAGCCCGGCAATCGCCCGACACGTTTGCCTGCCTGTGTCTGACAGACCGCCGGCCGCGTGCAGTGGAGACTGGTCTCGCGGCCAGCGGCATGCGCGGCGTCTGCAGGGACGCGCCAGCTGCCGGCGTTGCGGGAGGATAGTGATGCAGATGCTGACAGCGCTCGATCTGCGGCAGCCGCACGAGGCAACCGTTGCCCTGGCCGTGCGCGCGGCGCAGCGGCTGCAGGCCGATGTTCACCTGCTGACCGTCATTTCGCCGCACCACGAGCACGGCACCTTCGTGCCGGCGGTTCCGTTCGGGGGAGCAGCCTCGCGGCCGGCGGCCGACCCGAGCGGCGGGCTGATTCCCTACCCCACGCCGCCGTCTGCCGCCGATGTCATCGTCGAGACGCGCACACAGGCGGCCGTCCGCGCCGTTGACGAAGCGCACGATCGCCTGGCCAACCTCGGCAAGCGCTTCAGCGGACGTCCCGTCACCCTCGCCGTCGAGATCCATGAGCGGCCGGCGGCGGCGATCGCGGCCTACGCCCGCCGGCAGCCGATCGATCTGGTGGTGATGGGCACGCACGCGCGCGGCGCCGTGCGGCGCACGGTGCTGGGCAGCGTCGCCGAAGGCGTGGTGCGCGAGCTGGAGATTCCCGTGCTGCTGGCCGGCCCGCACATGCAGATCGATCACACGACGGGCTGGACGACGCTGATCGTCTGCGTGGACGGCTCGCCCTTCGCGGAGTCGATCCTGCCGCTGGCCGCCTGGGTGCGCCGCCTGGACCTGCGGGTGGTGCTCGTCTCCGTCGCGCCCGTCGATCCCGTGGCGGTGCCGCCGGCCGATGTGCTGGAAGGCAACTACGTGCACGGCCTGGCGGAAGCCCTGCGCCGGCAAGGCGTCGATGCGCAGTGGGATGTCCTACATGGCGACGATGCCGCGCGCGCGATCAGCGACTACGCCGCCTCGTGGCCCGGCAGTGTGATCGCCCTGGCGACGCACGCGCGGCACGGCCTGCCGCGGCTGTTCTCCGGCAGCGTCGCCATGCGCGTGGTGCAGCAGGCCCGCGGCCCCGTGCTGGTCCTGCATCCGCGCACGCTGCTCGGGGAACACCGCTGACGGGCCGAGCGGCGCAATGCCCTGAGCATGACTCCATGCTTTCGATTCAGGGACGAGGAAGAACGCATGACCGATCACGTCGTTTTGCTGCCGCTGGATGGCTCCGAACTGGCGGAGGGCGCCTTGCCGCTCGCCCGCGCCGTCGCAAGGGCGCTGGGCTTCGGCATCCGCCTTGTCAGCGTCGTCGACACCGGCCCCGCCTGGCCACACGCCCGCGCGACGGCGGAGCACGATCGGCTGCTGGAGGCCGAACAGGAAAAGGCCAAGCACTATCTGCACCAGCAGGCCGCCAGGCTGGAAACGTCGGGCCAGCCGGCCGGCGTACTGCTGGCGCAGGGCGAGCCGATCGAGCAACTGCTTGCCGCCGCCGAGGATGCCGACGTGGCGCTGGTCGTGATCGCCACCCACGGCCGCGGCGGCCTGCAACGCTGGTACCTGGGCAGCGTGGCGGATAAGCTGATGCGCCTGGCACCGCGCCCCGTGCTGCTGCTGACGCCGGAGCCGTCCGCCGATCGTACGGCCGCGGCGCCGCTGCGGCGGATCGCAGTGCCACTGGACGGATCCGAGCTCGCCGAGGCGGCGCTGCCGGTTGCCGCGCGCCTCGCCCAGGCGACGGGCGCCGCGCTGCTCCTGATCCGGGCGCAGCCGTTCGTGCTGACGGCGACGGAACCCTATGCCTATGTCCCGGACCTGGCCGAGATCCAGGCAGAGATCGATCAGGCCGACCAGGCGTATCTGCAAGAGGTGCGCACGCGTCTGCAGTCCATACCCGAGGTCGAGACGGTGCTGCTGCGGGGTGCGGCCCCGCTGGCCCTGCTGGACTACTTCAAGACCGAGCCGGCGGACCTGGTGGTGATGACCACGCACAGCCGCGGTGGCGTCAAGCGGCTGGTGCTGGGCAGCACGGCCGATCGGATCGTGCGCTCCGGCGTGCCCACGCTGCTGTTGCGGCCCGATCTGCAACCCGGCGCTGCCATCTCCTTCGAGACAGCCGGCGCGGAGCGGCCGGCGTAGCACGGCTCGCCCCGTGGGGCAAAACCGGCCCGCCACTGTCTCTGCCTGCCCGGCATACGTGAGCGCCTCCGTTCGGCAGTGTTGAGAGACAGACGGCCCGCGACGCGCGGAGCTTTTGGCGCCCGGCGCCCGCACGCGGGGTCGGGCCGGCGCAGGAGCGGTGGAGATGGTTGCGGAGCGGATCCTGGTGTGTCTCGATGGCAGCGGCGTGGCCGAAGCGGTGCTGCCCCTGGCAATGGCGATCGCGCGCGGCACGGGCCAGAAGCTGGTGCTGCTCGCCGTCGTCGAGGCCGATCCGCGGCTTGCGCCCACGAGCGACGGCGATCGCGAGGCGGCCGCGCAGCAGCGGCGCCAGGCGCTGGAGCAGTACCTGATCCGCAGCGAACGGCGCCTGCGCGAGGACGGGCTGCAAGTCGCCACCGCGCTGATGTGGGGCGATCCGGCCGGCGAGATCCAGGGGGCGGCCACGGCGCTGAATGCGTCGCTGATCGCGATGGCGACGCACGGCCGCGGCGAATTGGCCCGCTGGGCGCTCGGCAGTGTCGCGGATGATGTGGCCAGCCGCGGCAACCGCCCCGTCCTGCTGGCTAACAGATGGTTTCAAAACCGGCGTTCAGGTGCGATCGCACACCTACAAGCGGGAACTCGAGCCGGTTTTGAAACCATGTCTAAGTACGACGGTGGGGAGCGGCAGGCTCCGGCTTCCATCCAACGCATCCTGGTGCCCCTGGACGGCACCGCGCTGGCCGAAGCCGCGCTGGCGCCGGCGACCGAGCTCGCCCGCGCGCTCGGCGCCCGCCTGCTGCTCGCCCGCGTTGTGCAGGAGTACGCCTCGTGGACGCCGGGCCATGGCCACGTGCCCGACGCCGGGGCCACCGAGCGCCGCCAGACCGCGCGCGCCGAAACCTACCTCAGCGGCAAAGCCACAGGGCTGCCGCCGAATCTGCCGGTCGAGTCCCTCGTCCTGCACGGTGCGGCGGGCGCCGAGCTGATCGCGCTGGCTCGCGCCGCCGGCGTTGACCTGGCTGTGATCGCCTCGCACGGCCGAACCGGGCTGAGCCGAACGCTGCGGGGCAGCGTCGCCTTTGACCTGATCGCCGCCGGGCTGCCCACCCTGATCGTGCCGCAAGGGGCGGTCACGCCACCGGCTACCGACTCGTCCGACACGAATGGACGCGCGCTCCATTCCGCCCGCGCGACGTCCTGATCGTGCTGACTGCGCACCGTATCATGGCTGCGGATGGCCGCATGGCCGAGCGGGTCCGGCGGCAAGCTGCGCGCCTGGAGAGATGGATGACGGAGAGCAACGGCGTGCCGGCGGGAACCGAACGAACCGCGTCGGCCGACGACGCGCGCTTTCGCAACCTGCTGGAGGCTGCGCCCGATGCGATCGTGATCGTGGATGCCGCCGGCAAGATCGCGATTGTCAACCAGCAAGCCGAAGCGCTGTTCGGCTATCGCCGCGATGAACTGCACGGCCGGCCGATCGAGCTGCTGATCCCCGCCCGCTTCCACCATCGGCATGTCGCCGATCGCCAGGGCTACATCGCCGCGCCGCACACCCGGCCGATGGGTGTCGGCCTGGAGCTGTACGGCCAGCGCAAGGACGGCGGCGAGTTTCCGGTCGAGGTGAGCCTGAGCCCGCTCGACTCGGACGGCCAGTTGCTGATCACCAGCATCGTGCGGGACATCAGCCGCCGCCGCCAGATCGAGGCGATCGTGCGCGAGCAGGACCAGCGGCTGCGCGCCCTGCTCGAGGGGGTGCGCGACTACGCGATCTTCATGCTCGATCCGGACGGCCGCATTGCAAGCTGGAACGCCGGCGCCGAGCGCATCCTCGGCTACCAGGCCGATGAGATGCTGGGGCAGCACTTCTCGCGCTTCTATCCACCCGAGGCCGTGGCCACCGGCGCGCCGGAGCGCGAGCTACAGGCCGCGCGCGACGAGGGGTACGTGCACGATATCGGCGTGCGCGTACGCAAGGATGGCTCGCGCTTCTGGTCCGAAGTCGTGCTGACGGCGTTGCGCGACGAGCACGGCGGCCTGCAGGGCTTCGCCAAGGTCACGCAGGATATCACCGCGCGCCTGGAAAGCGAGCGCGAGCTGCAACACGCCAAGGAGGAAGCCGAGCAGGCGAATTTGGCCAAGAGCGAGTTTCTTTCGCGCATGAGCCACGAGCTGCGCACGCCGCTGAACGCCGTGCTCGGCTTCGCGCAACTGCTGGAGTTCGATCCGCTTGAGCCGCAGCAGCAGAAGAACGTGGAGCGGATCCTCAAGGCCGGCCGCCACCTGCTGGAGTTGATCAACGAGGTGCTCGACATCGCGCGGATCGAGTCCGGCCGCCTGCCGCTTTCGCCGGAGCCGGTGCGGCTGCGTGAGGTGGTCACGGAGACACTGGATCTGGTGCGGCCGCTGGCCGCTGAACACGAGATCAGCGTGTCGCTGGCCGGCGACGCCGAGATCGACGGCCGCTTTGTGCTGGCCGACCGCCAGCGGCTCAAGCAGATCTTGCTCAACCTGCTCTCCAACGCCGTGAAGTACAACCGCGACCAGGGCAGCGTGAGCGTCGTCTGCTCCGCGCCCGCCGCCGGCCGCCTGCGTATCAGCGTGCGCGACACGGGCCGCGGCATCCCCGCGGCCAAGCTCTCCCGCCTGTTTCAGCCCTTCGATCGCCTGGGCGCCGAGACGACCGAGGTCGAGGGCACGGGGCTCGGGCTGGCGCTTTCGCGGCGGCTGGCGGAGGCGATGGGCGGCACGATCGGCGTGGAGAGTACGATCGGCGCCGGCAGCGTCTTCCACATCGAGCTGATCGAAGCCGCGGATCCGCTGCTGCAGCAGACGTTCGCCGCACCTGCCGGCGAGCCGCGACCGGAACCGTCCGGCCGCACACAGCGCGTGCTCTACATCGAGGACAACCTCTCCAACCTGGAGCTGGTCGAGCAGATCCTCGAACGCTGGCCGGGCGTTGGCTCGCTCGCCGCCATGCAGGGTCGCCTCGGCCTCGACCTGGCGTTCCAGCACCGGCCGGACGTGATCCTGCTCGATCTGCACCTGCCGGATATGAACGGCCTTGACGTGCTGCAGGTGCTCAAAGCGAACCCGGAGACGGCGGCGATCCCCGTGGTCATTCTCAGCGCCGACGCCACGCCGGGGCAGGTCGAACGGCTGCTCACCGCCGGCGCCCACGCCTATCTGACCAAGCCGCTGGACGTGGCGGAGTTTCTGACCGTCGTGGCGGACGCCCTGCAGCGGCACGCCGGATCGCGGGAGGGCTGATGGCCGAATCCAGCCTCGCCGGCGCCCGCATCCTCGTCGTCGACGACGAAGAGGCCAACGTCGACCTGCTGCAGCAGTTGCTGGCGCGCGCCGGCTTCCAGCATGTGGCCGGCCTCACCGATCCGCGCGCCGTGCTGCCGCGGATCACGAGCGAAAGCTTCGACCTGGTGCTGCTCGACCTGCTGATGCCGCACCTGGACGGCTTTGCGGTGCTGGAGCAGATTAAAGGCGCACTCACGCCGGACGATTATTTGCCGATCCTGGTGCTCACCGCCGACGTGACGCCGCAGACGCGGCAGCGGGCGCTCGCCTCGGGCGCGAAGGACTTTTTGACCAAGCCCTTCGACCGCGTCGAGCTGGTGCTGCGCGTCAGCAACCTGCTGGAGACGCGGTTGCTCTACCTGCGCCTGCGGCAGCAACGGGAGGCGCTGGAACAGCTCTACGCCCGCGCCCGCAGCGATCTGCACGACCGCGACGCCGCGCAGTCGGTGCTCTCGCACGATCTCGGCCAGCCGCTGGCGGCGATCCGCGCGGTGAACCGGCGGCTGCGCCGTCGCGCCGAGGCGGGCACACCGCCGCCGGCGTCCGAGCTGGCCGGCCAACTGGCGCTGATCGACGAGGCCTCAACCGCGATGCTGGGGATGCTGCGCGAGCTGCTCGACCTGGCGCGCTTGCAGGCCGGCCGGCCGCTCGACCTCGACTACGCGCCGGTTGACCTCAACGCGCTCGTGCAGGCGCAGGTGACCCTCCACCAAGCGACGACGAGCCGGCATCAGATCCGCGTGGCCGAGCCGGACGGCCCGATCACGGGCGAGTGGGACGAGCAGCGGCTGGCCCGGGTGATCTCCAACCTGCTCTCCAACGCCGTGAAGTTCAGCCCCGCCGGCGGCACGATCACGGTCGAGATACGGCGTGAGCAGCAGGACGCGGCGCGGCAGGCGGTGCTGCGCGTGCGCGACGAGGGGATCGGCATTCCCGCCGACGAGCGGGAGCGGTTGCTGCAGCCCTTCTACCGGGCGCGCAACGCCGCGGGCACCCTGCGCGGCAGCGGCATCGGCCTGGCAGCGTCGCGGCAGATCGTCGAGCAGCATGGCGGCTCGATCGCGCTGGAGAGCCGCGAAGGCGCCGGCACGACGGTCACCGTGCGGCTGCCGCTGGACGAGGCCGACGAAGACCCGGACCTCCGCAACTGAGCGGCATGGCGCTGACCGTTGATCGCCTTCAGCACTGTCATGCGCTGCCCGACAGACGCGCGGTTCGCGCCCGCCTACGCTCGGCGTACGAGGGAGGTGGCGCGATGACGACGACCATGAGCCCCGCCCGGCCAGTCGTCGGCTCCGAGCGTGACGGCTACCGTCGTGCCGGACACCGCCGTCCGAGCGCGCGGAAGGACCGCGGCGGAGCCGACTCGCCGGCGCACACCACGGCCGGGCGCATCGTCACGCGGCGGCAGGCAGCGCTGGCGCTCGATCCGACGGTGCGGGCGTTGTTGCCGCGGCTGTCTGCCCGGCTGCTGGTGATGCAGCCGTCGCTCACCATCTACGACACCATCTGGCCGGCAACACCGGAGGCCGGCGCCTGCTGGACGTTGACGGCGCGGATCTTCGGGCCGGTGATGCACATCGTCTGCTCGTACGCGGTAACCCTTTGCTTCGACGCGGAAGACCGGCCGCACCATTTCATCGTCAGCGGCGCCACGCTTGCCGTGAGCGAGGACGCATCCGGGCCGGCGCTGGCCAGGGCGATCGCGGCGGCCAGGCGAGCCGGCCCGCTCTGCACGGCGTCGCCAAACGTGCAGCCCTTCGCCCTGTGACCGGGGCAACCTAGGGCCCACGAAGACGCCGCTGGTTCTCTCACCAGCGGCGTCTTCGTGGGCCCTGCCGGCGCGGCGGTGGTGCCGCTCACGGACCAGCGCGGCGAGGTCGCTACGCAAAGAGAGGGCCGGCGCCCGCTCGGGGTGTGAGCGGGCGCCGGCTGAGGAGAACGGTGCGGGAGACTGGCCTCCCGCGCCCGTTCACTTGACGGTGAGCGTGCCGGTCATCTCGGCGGGATGCACGTCGCACTGGAACTTGTAGCTGCCCGGCTGCGTCGGCGTGAAGGTCACGCTGCCGCTCTTGCCGCCCTCGAGCAGCGCGGTCTGCACGTCCTTGCCGTCCGCGCCCTTCAGGCCGATCACGTGCAGGTTGTGCATGGCGCTGCCTTTGTTGGTGAGCGTCAGCGTCAGCGCCTCGCCGGCCTTCACGCTGAGCTGCTTCTGGGTGAAGGCGTTATCCGTCGCCGTGATCGCGTTGCTGCCGCCCGCCGCGGCCTGGCCGCCGCTTTGCGCCTGCGCCCCGCTCTGCGCCGGCTGCGCGGGAACCTGCGCCGTGGGCATAGGCATCGGCGCGTTCATGTCGTGCACCGCGGCGCCGCTCACCGGCGGCTGGCCGACCTGGATGACGCCGATCGCGCCCTTCGAGGCATCGGCGAAGGAGTGGGTGACGAAGGGGTAGGTGCCGGCGTTGGGCATCGTCATCTCGAACATCGCGCCGCCGCCGGGCGGCACGTTGTAGGTCTGCACGCCGACCAGCTTGTTCGCCGTGTTGCCGTCGGGGTAGACCGCGCTGAAGATCGTGCCGATCACGTGGAAGGCGCTGGTGTCCACCGGCCCGGCGTTCACGACGTAGAGGCGGACCAGCTGGCCCGGATCGGCCGTCAGCGGGTGCTCGCGGTACTGGTTGAACATGCCGTTGAAGACGACGTAATCCGGCGTGCCGGCCAGCATCTTGTTCACGTCACCGACGTAGACATCGCCCTGCTGCTTCAGGTAGTACTCGGACTGCACCAGCACGTACTCTTTGGCGGGCGGCAGCGGCGTGGGCGGATCGACCACGATCGCGCCGAACATGCCGTCGGCGATGTGCTGGATCACCGGCGCGGCGCTGCAGTGGAACATGAACACGCCGGGCCGGTTCGCCGTCCAGCTGAAGCTGAACGATTCACCGGGCAGCACGGTCTTGTAGTTGGCGCCCGGATCGATCTCCGCGGCGTGGAAGTCCATGCCGTGGCCCATCGTGCCGTTATTCGTCAGCGTGAACTTGACCGTGTCGCCCTGGCGCACGTGCAGCGGCTTCGCCGGGATGCTGTCGCCGAACGACCAGCCCTGGAAGTTGATCCCCTTGGCGATGCCGATCATCGTGCTGTCGCTCGCGGTGAGCGCGATCTCCTTCACCGGCGTGTCGGCCAGCGGCGGCAGCGTGGCGTCGAACGGCTGCGCCTGCGCCTGGTCCGAAACCTGCATCGGGAGAGTGCTCGCGGCCGGCCGGCCGGCCCCGGCCTTCAACTGATCGATCTGGTGTTGCAGGCCCTGCGTATCGCCCGCCGACCAGTCGCTCAGAATCGCGGCCTGCACGGCCAGCGCCGCCCAGACCGCGCCTACCAGCACGGCAAGGGCCAGTAATGTCTTGCCGGAGGGGAAGGGGAAGCCTCTCCTCGGTGCGGCAGGCTGCTGTGAAACTAACGCCATCGCTGCGCCTCCACTACGATCGGTCCGGCGCTCGCCTGAGGAGGGCCGGATTCTTCTGTCTGCAGTGTCAATGCCGCGGAGCTGCGCGTCTGCCGGGCCAGATCGGAGAAGCGCCGGTCGTTTTCCCTGACAAAGCGACGCCCCTCGCTACGGCATTACCCGACAGACGGCGGCGCGTAGAACCCTGATGCTGATCGGAGCGGGCGCGGCGGCTGCCGCTTCCCTTCGGCCAGCGGATGACGGCGACGAGCAACCAGCCCGGCGGCGAAGTTCAGCGCCCCACGCTCAATCGCACGCTGGGCCTGGCCGAGGTCACGGCCGGCGGCGTGGGCATGATCGTCGGCGCCGGCATCCGCGTGCTGATCGGCGCGGCGGCGCTGGTCTTCTTCGCCTTCCTCGGCTTCGACGAGGTCAACACCGTGGCCGAGGAGACACGCGACCCCACGCGCACCGTGCCGCGGGCGCTGCTGCTCGGCCTGTTCGCCGTGGCGGCGATGCTGGCCAACCTGGAGACGCGGGCGTTGCGGCTGGGCGCCGTGCTGACCGTGCTTTTCATCGTCGCCGGGCTCGGCCGCGCCCGTGGGGCCGCCGCTCGCGACCGCTGATGCGCTGAGCCGGGGCATGTGCCGCCCGGCCCGCACCCGCGGCTGCGATCGCTATCCTCTGGCGGCGCGCGGAAGCCCGTGCAGCGCGCCCAGGGCGGCGCGCACGGAGCCGGTTTCCGCCAGCCGCCGCGCTCCCGCCGGCATTGCGCCGGTGCCCAGCACGTACATGGCGAACGGCGTACGCGGCGGCAGGCAACCGGCCAGCTCGTGCAGCTCCGGCGGCCCGCCGAGCACGGCGCCGATCCCCTGCCGCAGCCAGTGCGCGGCCTGGTCCGCGGCGCTCGTTACGTCCGCGGCCTCGATCGGCACGGCGCCGCGCCGGCTGGCGAGCGCCGCCGCCACGGCCGCGCGCAGCGGGCCTTCGTCGCCGGACACGAGCGTCACGCTGGGCCGCGCGCGCCGCGCGTAGCCCGCGGCGAGGCGGAAGCGCGCCCGCGCCGTCAGCGCTGCCCGGCGCCGCTGCGCCGGCGGTACCTCGCGCTCGTCCAGTTGGAAGCTGTACACCTTGCCGCGCACATAGGCGCGGTAGCACAGGTAGAACGGCAGCACGGCGCCGAGCGTCGTGTCGCCGCTGGCGGCCATGAAGGCGGCCACGAACTCATCAGCCAGGTCGGGACGGCCGTGCGCGTCGAGATCCATCGCCAAAAAGGCGATGTCGGCGGCCACATCGGCGTGGCGGAAGCGCTCGTTGAACTCGATGCAGTCGTAGATCTGGATCGTCTCGCCTTCGACGCAGACGGCAGAGAGGCGCAGATCGCCGTGGCCGTCGCGCGCTCTGCCCTCGGCAATGCGCTGCCGCCAGAGCGGCCGCAGGCGCAGCAGATCGGCGTAGGCCGCCGCGGCGATGCGCCGGTACTGCGCCGCGGTCAGCGTGCGGTCCACGTATGGCAGCGTCTGCGCGAAGTTCTCCTGCCAGTTGGTGAGCAGCATGGCGGGCCGGGCGCCGTCGTCGATCGCGGCGCCGCGATCTGCCTGCCGGTAGAAGCGGGCGAGCCGCTCCGCCAGCCGCGCGATCAACGCCGAGGAGAGCGCGTCCCGCTCCACGAGCCGGTCGAGCATCCCCGCCTGCGGCAGGCGCCGCATCAGCACGGCGTAGTCGGCCGCGGCGTCCGCGTCTCCCGCCCCGGCCAGCGCGAAGCCGCCGGGCGCCTTGACTACGGCGGCGATGCGCAGGTAGACGTCGCTGGTGAGCCGCCGGTTCAGCTGCAGCTCGGCCTCACAGGCGCGGCGCCGCTGCGCCGGCGTGGTGTAGTCGAGGAAACCGAAGTCGAGCGGCTTCTTCAGCTTGCAGACGCGCGTGGCGCCCAGCAGCACGTAGGAGCCGTGCGTCTGCACCAGCTCGGCGCGGCCCTCCCCCGGTCCCAGCGCGTCGGGCGCGAGCAAGGCCGTCACGTGCGCGGGCAGCGGGGAGGCGTCCACCCGCCCGGCCGCGGCGCGGCGTCTCGGCGGCATCGTGGCGTTTGGCTCCTTCCGGCGGCCGCGCTCAGGCTCAGTCTACCCGCCGCGGGGCTGCGGCACCTCACTCTCCTCGTAGCGGCCGCTGATCTCCCGCACCGGCACGCGGTAGACCACGAGATGTTCCGGCCCGTCCAGGTAGGGCGCGATGCTCGGCGGCTGGGCGCCGGCCTGACGCACGATGGCGGCCAGCGCGGCATCGCGCGCCGACTCCTCACCGATCTCCTCGAAGCTGCCGTGCACCATCACGCTGCGCCAGCGGGCGGGGGTGATGATCTGATCGACCTGCACGCAGACTTCTGGATGGCGGCGCATGCCACGCACCTTTTCGCCATCGCGCGACTGCAGGTAGAGGTTCGCGCCGTCGTAGCCGTAGTTGACGGGATAGATGAAGACGCGCTCGCCGTCCCAGACGCCGAGCCGGCCGATGCGTTCCTGGCGCAAGACCGCTCGCGCGTCCTCGTCTGTCAGTGTGCCCAGCATGGCCGTTCTCCCCAACCGCCGGAAGCCGAACCAGCGATCCGGTGTACAGGCTAGCGCCGCGGGGGCAGGGTGTCTGCCGGGCAACGCCAGACGCGGCGGGCGTAGCTTGCCCGACTGACACTCAGCCGGCGACGCGTTGAGATCGAATTGGACACAGCGCCACTACCGCTGCCAGCTTCGCAGGAGGCGCGCCATGCGACCGCCCGTGGTTCTCATTCCGCTCGATGGATCCGCCGAAGCCGAGGCCGCGCTGCCCGAAGCCGAGGCGGCCACGCGGGCGATGGGCCGCAGTCTGCGGCTGCTCGGCCTCAGCGCCGCCGCCGGCCCCGACGAGGCACTGCCCGAGTCGCCGCAGCAGCTTCGCGCGCTTGAGCGGCGCGAGCGGCTGGAGGACTACCTCCATCGCACGGCGCGGGCGCTGCAGCAGCGTGGCATTATGACCGAGGTGCTGGTCGCCGGCGGTGAGCCGCTGGCGGCGCTGCGGGAGGCCGTGGCGGCGCCCGAGGTCGTGCTGACCGTGATGGCGCGGCCGCGGGATGACGATCCGCGGTCGCTGGCGCCGAACGAGGCGGAGCGCGTGCTGATCGCGGCCGCGGCCGGCGCCGTGCTGGTGATCGCCCCGCGGCGTGCGGCACCGCAGCCCGCGTGAGCCGGTCGCCCGGCACCCGGCTCGTGGTGGAAGCGCATGCTACTGTACGGGCAGCGGCGCCTGGTCGCGGGCAAGCAGATCGCCGCGGATGGCAATCGCGCGATCGTGCCGGTTCACGCCCTGCTGCGCCTGCGGCTCGGCGCGGTGGGCAGGGTCGCCCTGTACGGCGAGCTCTGCACGCCGATCGGCGTGCTCGAACGCTCCGCCGGGCGGCGCTGGCACGGCGTGCCGGTCGTCGCCCGCGGGCCGGCCGGGTTGCTGGCCGGGCTGCTCGTCGCCGGCCTGCCGCGCACACGCTTCCGGCGCGCGATCGTACAGCGG
Source organism: Dehalococcoidia bacterium (assembly GCA_035310145.1). Lineage (NCBI taxonomy): Bacteria > Bacillati > Chloroflexota > Dehalococcoidia > Dehalococcoidia bacterium. The sequence continues at coordinate 38,005 of DATGEL010000015.1, read as the reverse complement.
CAACCGGGAGGAACGGCCATGGTTAACCAGGACAGCCGGGGGCAGACCCGAACGGAGAACGAAAGCAGCTGGCCCGATGCCCAGCTCTTGTCGGCCGTGGGCCGGGCCGCCGGCGCCGAGACGATCGCGGGCGCCCTGGCCGCGGCGGCCCGCCCCGAGGCGGCGGTCGGCCAGGCGATCGCCGCGCACGGTTTCACGGCGGTGCCGCTGCTGGAGACGATGTTCGGCGGCGGCTACGGTATCGGGCTGGGCGGCGGCACGGGGCCGCGGCCGGACGGCGCCCCCGGCAGCAGCGGCGGAGGCGGCGGTGGCGGCGGCGGCGGGCGCAGTCGGGCTGTTGCGATCGTAGTAGTTGGCCCGGACGGCGTGCAGGTGCGGCCGGTGGTGGACGTCACCAAGCTCGGCCTCGCCGCGATCGCCGCGGCGCTGGGGCTGCTCGGCATCGCGCGCTGGCGGCGGCGTTAGGCGGGCGGTGCAGGGCTCCCCGAACGGATCCGATCGCCGCGTCGCGAGTGAAGGGCGAAAATGACGACCTCGACCGAGCACACCCCGCTGCGCATCGTTCTGGCCGATGACCACGCCGTGCTGCGGGCGGGCCTGCGCGCCCTGCTGGAGGACGAGCCGGACTTCGCGATCGTGGGCGAGGCCGGCAACGGCGCCGAGGCGGTCACGCTCGTTGAGCGGCGGCGGCCCGACGTGGTGGTGATGGACCTCGACATGCCGGAGCTGGACGGGCTGGAGGCCACACGCCGCATCAGCGCCGCGGGGCTATCCACGAAAGTGCTCGTGCTCACGATGCACGACGAAGAGGCCCATATCCTCAAAGTCCTGGAAGCCGGCGGCTCGGGCTACGTGCTGAAAAGCGCCGCCGAGCGCGAGCTGATGCAGGCGATCCGCACCGTCGCGCGGGGCGAGGTGTTTCTCTATCCCGCGGCCACGCGCCTGCTGCTGCGCAGCTACCTGGCCGGCGAGCGCGGTGCGGCGGAGAGCCGGCCGGCGCGGGGCCGCCTCTCCGAGCGCGAGGAGCAGGTGCTCGCGCTGACGGCGGAGGGCTACAGCAACCACGAGATCGCCGGACGGCTCTATCTCTCCAGCAAGACGGTCGATACCTACCGCCAGCGCATCATGGAGAAGCTCGACCTGCACCATCGCTCCGAGCTGGTGCGCTACGCCCTGGACAAGGGCTTGCTGAAGCCGGGCGGCGCCTGAATCGCCGGCCCTCGCCCGCGCTTCGGCTCGCGGTCGCCTGCGGATCGGAGATGGCTGCCGCGCGGCCGCAGGAATGCCCCCACTGCATTTATTTGTCCTACGCCCTACGCCCTGTGCGACGGTCAGGCGGGCCGCGCGCCGTTCGCCTTCGCGCTCTGGCAGGCGCCGCAGCGGCCGAACAGCTCCACACGGTGATTGTCGATGGCGAAGCCGGTCTGCTCGGCGGCGTGCTGCACCGCCAGCTCGATCGCCGGGTCGTCGAACACGCCGACGCCGCCGCAGTCGGAGCAGACGACGTGGTGATGGTGGCCGCCCTTCACCAGCTCGTACTTGTAGGTGCCGGCGCCGAAGTCGATCTTCGCCGCCAGGCCGAGGCTCTGCAGCAGGTCCAGCACGCGGTAGACCGAGGTGAGTCCGGTCTTCTGACCGGCGCCGCGCAGGCGCAGGAAGATCTCGTTCGCGTCGAGGCAGCAGTCTTCACGCTCCATCGTCTCGACCACGGCGCGGCGCGGCCCGCTGAGCCTCAGGCCGGCCCGTCGCATGCGCGCGTCGATCGTCGCGTCCATCGTTGCTCTGCCTCCGCCAATATTGTACCCGACACGCACGATCCGCTCATGCGGTCATGCCCTGGCCGAATCGCGGTACCATACGCAGCGCGGGCGCAGCGGCCCGCGGAGGAGACGGCGATGGCGACGATCCAGGCGGTGACCGGCCCGATCGACACCGGCAAGCTCGGCCGCGTGCTGATGCACGAGCACATCATCACCCTCTCGCCGGGCGTCATCGAGAACTGGCCCGGTCTCTGGGACCGTGAGACGGTGAAGCAGCAGGCGATCGTGAAGCTGCAGGACGTGCAGCGCCGCGGCATCGACACGCTGGTGGACCTGACCACCGTGGACCTGGGCCGCGACGTGGCCTTCGTGCGCGAGATCGCCGCCGGCGCCGGCGTGAACGTGATCGTGGCCACGGGGATCTGGTGGCAGCCGCAGCGCTACTTTCACAGCCGCGAGGTTGACGCGATCGCGGACCTGTTCGTGCAGGATATCGAGCGCGGCACGGCGGGCACGAACATCCGCTGCGGCATCATCAAGTGCGCGACCGACACCGAGGGCGCCACGCCGCCGATCGAGAAGATCCTGCGCGCCTCGGCCCGTGCCCACCGCCGCACCGGCGTGCCGATCTCCACGCACACCTACGCCGCCGGCGAGATGGGCACCGTGCAGCAGGACATCTTCGCCTCCGAAGGCGTCGATCTCTCGCGCGTGATCATCGGCCACAGCGGCGACTCGGAGGACCTCGGCTATCTCAAGCGGCTGATGGACCGCGGCAGTTCCATCGGCATGGACCGCTTCGGCATCGACCGCCTGCTGCCGACCGACCGGCGCGTGGCCACCATCGCGGCGCTCTGCAAAGAGGGCTACGCCGGCAAGATGGTGCTCTCGCATGACGCGAGCTGCTTCTCCGACGCGCGCGACGCCGAGACGGTGCGCAGGCAGTGGCCGAACTGGCACTATAACCACATCCCTGACGATGTGCTGCCGGCGCTGCGGGCGCAGGGCGTGAGCGAGGCGCAGATCTCGCAGATGCTGGTCGACAATCCGCGCCGCATCTTCGAGCAGCAGGGGGCGTATTAGGCGGGCGAGGAACGAGGAAATAGGACGTAGAAAATAGGAAATAGTGCGTCTTCTTCGTTGCTATTTTCTGGTTCCTCTATCCTATTTCCTCCGGCTCCCGCACGCTGACCGACCTACCAGGAGGTGCCTCATGGTCGCGCAGGGGGTGTTCGGCAACCAGGTCCGCGGCGCCACGGTGGTTGTCACCGGCGCCACCAGCGGCATCGGCTACGAGACAGCGCGGGCCTTCGCCGGCGCCGGTGCCAGCGTTGTCGTCGCCGGCCGGCGCAAGGACCGCCTGGACGAACTCACCGCCGCGATCGAGAAGACGGGCGGCCAGGCGCTTGGCGTGCAGACGGATGTCTCCGACTTCGCCCAGGTGGAGGCGCTGATCGCGCGGGCGCGCGAGCGCTTCGGCCGGCTCGACGTGCTGGTCAACAACGCCGGCGTCGGCCTGGCCGCCGCCTTCGCCGATGTCACGCTCGAAGAGTTCCGCCGGCTGATGGACGTGAACTTCTGGGGTGTGGTGCACGGCTGCCGCGCCGCGCTGCCGGTGATGACCGAGCAGCGGCGCGGCGTGATCATCAACGTCGCCTCGATCATGGGCAAGCGCGGCATGCCCTTCAGCACAGCCTACTGCGCCAGCAAGTTCGCCGTGGTCGGCTTCACAGAAGCGCTGCGCACGGAGCTGGCCTCCAGCAACATCGCCCTGAGCGTCGTCTGCCCCGGTGCGGTCGAATCCGAGATCTGGCAGGCGGCGGGCAACCGGCTTGGCGGGCAGTTGCCGGAGTTCCCCAAGTACCCGGCTAGCCAGCTCGCGCAGGTGATCGTCAACGACGCGCGCTGGCCGCAGCCGGAGATCGTGCTCTCGCTCGACGCGCAGGCGATCGACTTCTTCAGCACCTTCGCCCCGCGGCTGATGGACTGGACGCTCTCGGCCGCGGCGCCGTTCATGCAGGCGCTGCAAGGCATGCAGGGCGGCCCGGCGGCCGGTGCCGGCAAACCTTCTTCACTCCGAGGGAACAGGGAGTAGCGGAGTAGGGGAGTAGAACTCCTCTTCAAGCAACACCCCTCCATACCTTCCCCCTCTCCATTTGATGGAGTTGATGGAGTTGATGGAGTTGATGGAGTTGATGGAGAGGGGCCAGGGGGTGAGGCGGCTACAGCACCGGCAAGTAGCGCTTCAGCTCGAAGTCGGTGATTGCGCTGCGGTACGCCTCCCACTCGATCAGCTTGTTCTGCACGAAGCTCTCCATCAGCCGCTCGCCCAGGGCGTTGCGCAGCAGCTCGCTGCCCGCGGCTTCTTCAATCGCCTCGTGCAGATCGCCGGGCAACTGGCCGATGCCGCGCCGCTCGCGCTCCTCCGCGCTCATGGCGAAGACGTTCGCCTCCACCGGCTCCGGCAGCGGGTACTCCTTCTCGATGCCGTCGAGTCCCGCGGCCAGCATCGCCGCGAAGGCGAGATAGGGGTTGCAGGCCGGGTCCGGCGCGCGGTACTCGGCGCGCATCTGGTCCGGCCGGCCGGTCTTCAACTCGGGAATGCGCACCAGGTTCGACCAGTTGCGCCGCGCCGCCCAGGTCAGGTAGACGGGCGCCTCATAGCCGGGCAGCAGCCGCTTATAGGAGTTCACCCACTGGTTGGTGACGAGCGTGATCTCGCGCGCGTGGCGCAGCAGGCCGGCCACGTAGCCTTGCGCTGCGGCCGAGAGGTGATAGGCTGCCGTCTCGTCGAAGAACGCGTTGGCTTCGCCGCGGAACAGCGACTGGTGCGTGTGCATGCCGCTGCCGTTCTGGCCGGCTAGCGGCTTCGGCATGAAGGTCGCGTAGACGCCGTGGCGCAGGGCCACCTCTTTGACCACCATGCGGTAGGTCATCGCCGCGTCGGCCATGGTCAGCGCGTCGGTGTAGCGCAGGCCGATCTCGTGCTGGCTGGCGGCGACCTCGTGATGGCTGTACTCGACGCCGATCCCCATCGCTTCCAGGGCCAGCACCGTCTCGCGGCGCAGGTCGCTGGCCACGTCCAGCGGCGTCAGGTCCAGGTAGCCGCCGTCGTCCAGCCCCTCGGTGCCCTCGGCGTTCTTGAAGTAGAAGAACTCCAGCTCCGGCTCGACGTAGAAGGTGTAGCCGAGCTTCGCGGCGCGCTGCAGGTTGCGGCGCAGCACGTAGCGCGGGTCGCCCTCGAAGGGCGTGCCGTCCGGCAGTTGCACGTCGCAGATCAGCCGCGCCACGGCCTGCGAGCGCGGCCGCCAGGGCAGCACCTGGAAGGTCGTGGGGTCGGGCATGGCGATCATGTCGGTCTCGTCGTGGCGGGCGAAGCCCTCGATCGCCGAGCCGTCGAAGATCATGCCCTCGTCCAGCACGTTCTCCAGCTCCTCGACCGTGATCGCCAGGCTCTTGAGCGAGCCGATGATGTCGGTGAACCAGAGGCGGATGAACTTCACGTCCTGGTCGCGGGCGTGTTGCAGGACGTACTCTTTGGTTTCCTGGCGCTCTTGCTCGTCGTTCATAGGAGCTCTGTCCTTGCATGCGGAGCTCTCGGCCCTCAACCTCTCCCGTCTCCTTCCCCCATTCGTTGCACGATGGGGGAAGGAGACGATCGAGCGTCGGGCGTTCCAATCAGCTATCGGTTAACCCGACGACGTCCGCGTCGTGCTGCGCCCGATCGCCCCTCGCCCAGGATTGGGAGAGGGGAAGGGGGTTGAGGGCCGAACGGCCCGCGGAGCCGCTCGCTCCACGGGCCAGTCCGAATCGCCTCGATTGTTGCCCCATGCCCCGGTCGGCTACGCGTCGAAATACTGCGCGTACTCCCACGGGTGCGGGCGCAGGCGCAGGCCGTCCACCTGCTCGCGCTTCATCTCAAACCACATGTCCAGCACGTCGGTGGTGAACACATCGCCCTCGAGCAGGAAGGCGTGGTCCTCCTCCAGACACTTCAGTGCCTCGTCAAGCGAGCCGGGCACGGTCGGGATCTCCCCCGCCAGCGGCCCTTCCAGCTCGTAGGTGTTCACGTCCAGCGGCTGGCCGGGGTCGATCTGGTTGCGCACGCCGTCCAGGCCGGCCATCGTCATCGCCGCGAAGGCGAGATAGGGGTTGCAGGACGGATCGGGCGGGCGGAACTCGATGCGCTTCTGCTTCGGGCTTTCCGAGATCATGGGGATGCGGCAGGCGGCGCTGCGGTTGCGGGCGGAGTAGACGAGGTTCACCGGCGCCTCGTAGCCGGGCACCAGCCGCTTGTAGCTGTTGGTCGTGGGAGCGCAGAAGGCCATGAGCGCCCGCGCGTGCTTCAGCAGACCGCCGATGTAGTACTTGCACATCTGGCTGATCTTGGCGTAGCCGTTGGCGTCGAAGAAGAGCGGCTCGCCGCCCTTCCACAGGCTCTGGTGGCAGTGCATGCCGGAGCCGTTGTCGCCGAACAGCGGCTTGGGCATGAAGGTCGCGACCTGGCCGTGCCGTCGCGCCACGTTCTTGACGATGTACTTGTACATCATCAGCTTGTCGGCCATCTTCGTCAGCGTGTCGAAGCGCATGTCGATCTCGCACTGGCCGGCGGTCGCGACTTCATGGTGATGCACTTCGACGGGGATGCCGGAGGCGACCATCGTCAGGATCATCTCGCTGCGCAGATCCTGCAGCTGGTCGTGGGGCGGCACGGGGAAGTAGCCCTCTTTGGCGCGCAGCTTGTAGCCCAGGTTGCCGCCGTTCTCGATGCGGCCGCTGTTCCAGTTGCCCTCCACGCTGTCCACGGCGTAGAAGGCCTCATTGGTGGAGGCGCCGTAGCGCACGTCGTCGAAGACGAAGAATTCGGCCTCGGGGCCGAAGTAGACCGTGTCGGCGATGCCGCTGGAGCGCACGTGCGCCTCGGCCTTGGTGGCGATGTGGCGCGGGTCGCGCGTGTAGCGCTCCTTTTTGATCGGGTCGTGCACATCGCAGACCAGCGAGAGCGTGGGCACGGCGGTGAACGGGTCGAGCACGGCCGTTGCCGGGTCCGGAATCAGGATCATGTCCGATTCCTGGATCTTCTGGAAGCCGCGGATGCTGGAGCCGTCGAAGCCGAGGCCATCGCGCCAGACGCCGGCGTTGACGTCGTCGTGGCCGTCGATCTCGTTCACATGGATCGAGAAGTGCTGCCAGGTGCCGGGCAGATCGACGAACTTGAGGTCCACGATCTGGACGTTGTTCGCCTTGACGAACTGCTGAATCTCCTTCGGGGTCAACGCCGCGCCTCCTCCGACTTTCGGGACTCTCAACTCTGGGCAAAGTTGCGGCCCGGCCTCGACCAGGGCACACCGCTCAGCCTACGCCGTGGATGTTTCCTGCGTGTTTCAATGCCGTTTCCACGCGGGGAAATCACGGGCTGCCCCTGCCGCACGCCGATCGCTGACCCCGCAAGCGAGAGCCCTCGCATGACCCTTCCTCACGACACACGTGAGACACATGACCTGAGGGGAAGGGAGGCACCGCACTCTTCAGAACGCCGCGGAGCGGCGATGTGGAATCACCGCGGGGTTCGGCGCGCGGCCTTCGCGGATAACGGAAGCGCAGAGCAGGCGTGTTATACCCTTGAGGCGCGAACAGACGTGCTGCCGTTATGGTATGCTCTCGGTAAGAGACGGTTTGCTTCTGGCGAAGACGTCCGGCGCACAGCGCGGCGGCGATCGGCGCCGAACACGGTATCGACGTAATCGGCCTTGTTGTCGGCCTTGTAATGGGATAGTATCCAGGCGAAGGCGTTAGCGCCTGATCATTTACCCCGCGGAGGGTGCGGCTATGATCCTCGTCGTCGACGACGACCCGAAGATCCGCCGGCTGCTCAAGGTCGAGCTGCGTGCGCATGAGTATCGCACTGCCGAGGCCGCCAACGGCAATGAGGCGCTCGACCAGTTCGACAAGCGCAAGCCCTGGCTGGTGCTGTTGGACCTGATGCTGCCCGACATGGACGGCCTCGAGGTGCTGCGCCGCATCCGCGAGCATTCGCCCACGCCCGTCGTCGTCGTCAGCGCCAAGACAGCCGACCTCGACCGCATCAGGGGCCTGCAGCTCGGCGCCGACGACTACATCGTCAAGCCCTTCAACCCCGAGGAAGTCGTCGAGCGCGTCAAGGCCGTGCTGCGCCGCACCCGCCAACCCCGCCGCCGCACCGAGGGCCGCCGCGTCGACCTCGACAACGTCGTGATCGATCTCGACGGCCACAGCGTCACGGTCGAGGGCCGGCCGGTAGCGCTTTCGCCCAAGGAGTGGCAGTTGCTGGAGCAGCTCGCCACCCATCCTGGCCGCACCCTCCTGCACGAGGACCTGCTGGAGAGGACCTGGGGGCAGCAGTACCGCGACGACGTGCAGTTCCTGCGCGTCTGGATCAGCCGTCTGCGCCAGAAGATCGAGCGCAATCCCGCGCAGCCGCGCCTGATCCGCACCGTGCAGGGTGTCGGCTACGTGCTGGACACCTCGCCGCAGCCGCCGGATTTTCCACCGGCGCTGGTGGCGAGTTCGAACAATAACTGAGCGAGCCACCAGCGCGAACCACTCCCATGTCAATCGTTGTGCCGCGTGGGCGCGGTCGGTGTGCTGCGCCTGCGGTTCCCTTAGACATGGTTTCAAAACCGGCTCGGGTTCCCGCTTGCAGAGATGCGATCGCACGTGCCCGCCGGTTTTGAAACCATCTGTTAACCGCGGCGGGGCGCCTCGCCCGCGCGCCCGCAGGCGTCCCAGGCGCCTTCCTCTACTCGACGTAAGAATTCAGAACATACGTGCGTCTCCGCTGTAATGTGGTAACACCTCGGGGCGCTCCGGCGCCCCGTCCGGCGGGAGGCGCACAACCATGGCACGGCCAGCGGCGAATCATATGCCGACGCTCTATCCCGGTCTTTCCTACCGCGATGCCCCGGCGGCCATCGCCTGGCTGGAGCGGGCGTTCGGCTTCGAGGAGCTGCTGCTGGTGCCGGGGCCGAAGGGCACCGTCGCCCACGCCGAGCTGAAGCTGGGCAACGGCGTGCTGATGCTCGGCAGCCTGCGTGACACCGATACCGGCCTGCGCCAGCGGGCGCCGTACGTCTTCGTCGCCGATGCGGACGCGCACCACGCCCGCGCGGCCGCCGCCGGCGCCGAGATCACGCTGCCGCCGCACGACAACGACTACGGCGGGCGTGGCTACGCGGCGCGCGACCTCGAAGGCAACGAGTGGAGCTTCGGCTCCTACCGCCCGGCGCTCTGACGCCGAACGCGGGTTCAGGGAAACGGGACAGACGATGACGGCGGTTGCGGGACAGATCGCGCACGCACGACTAACGCTTACTGCCGCCGAGCAACGGCCGTTCGCCGCTGCAGACGGCGGCCCGCGGCTGAGCAGCGCCAGCTTCGCGATCAGGTACGAGGGCGATCTGGCAGGCGCGGGTGTGCTGGAGGAGCTGCGCATCGACTTCGCCGACGGCTCGGCCAGCATCTACGGCATCGAGCGCGCCAGCGGCAGCGTGGGCGGCAGGACGGGCAGCTTCGTGCTGGAGCACGTCGGCGCCTGCCGCAACGGCGTGCTCACCTCCAAGCGCACCGTCGTGCCCGGCTCCGGCACCGGCGAGCTTTCCGGCCTGCGCGGCGTGATCGATCTCGCCTGCGCTGACTCCGCCGCCTGCGCGATCAGCTTCCACTACTGCTTCGACTGATCCGGCAGGATCAGCGCACGGTTGCGGCTTTGCGCGCGCGGAACAGCAGCACGGCCGACTGCGCCGCGCCGGTGCGGGCGTTGCGGCAGCGGTCGAGCACGGCGACGCGGGCGAAGCCGGCGGCGGTGACGTGGTCCAGAAGGTCCCCTTCCGGTTCAGCGCCGCCGATTCAACGGAACCAGTCGTCCAGGCTGTGCCCTTCGCCCTCCGGCAGCGGCGCGGTCAGGATGATCTCGGCCGCGACCAGCCGCCCGCCCGGCCGCAGCACGCGCCCCGCCTCGCGCAGCAGCGCCGTCTTGTCGGGGTTGAGGTTGAAGATGCCGTTGACCAGCACGGCGTCGGCCGACTCGTCCGCCAGTGGCAGGGCGCAGCCGTCCGCCAGCCGTATCTCGACCTGCGGCATCCTCGCCACGTTCGCCACGCGCCGCGCCCGTTCCACCATTTGCGGTGCGAAGTCGACGCCGATCACGTGGCCCGTCTCCCCCACGGCCCGCGCCGCGAGCAGGCTGTCGAGCCCCGCGCCGCAGCCCAGGTCGACCACCGTCTCGCCGGGGTGTAATTCGGCCCGCGGCACGGGGCAGGCGACGCCGGCGAACGCCTCCGCCGCCTCCGCGGGCAGCGCCGCCAGCAGCTCCGGCGCGTAGCCCACGGCCTCCGCAAAGGCGCGGCCAACCGGGAAGCCGAAGTCCCGCGCAGGTTCGGCGGCAACGCCACTGTAGCGCTCGCGTACGGCCGCCTGCACCGCGTCGGGCGAGAGGCCGTCAGGTAGTTGGGACATCGCTGCGTTCCTGCCGGCCGGGCTTGCGGGCGCTGAAGCCGACGCCGCGCGTCTCGAACTCGCGCGCGTCCGACTCGTGCGGCGATCCGGAGAAGACATCCACCATCTCACCGAGCTCGACGTCGGCGAAGCCGGCGCCACGCACCACGTCCAGGTACTCCTCCACGAGGAGTCCGCCGGCGATTCAGCCGGTCCAGAGGTCGATCTCGGCTTTGGCCTCGTCGGGCACCGGGATCTGCACCATCACGTCGGCGATCTGCAGGCGGCCACCCGGCTTGAGCACGCGCCACAGCTCGCGGTAGACCGCGGCCTTGTCCGGGCAGAGGTTGATCGCGCCGTTGCTGATCGCGATGTCGACGGAAGCGTCCGCCAGCGGCAGGCGCTCGGCGCGGCCCTCGCGAAACTCGAGGTGCGAGAGCCCTGCTTGCGCGGCCGCGGCGCGTGCCTCCGCCAGCATCGCCGGTGTCATGTCGACGCCGATCACGCGGCCGCCTGTTCCCACCTGGCGGGCGGCGTGCTGCGCGTCGAAACCGGCGCCGCAGCCGACGTCCAGCACGGTTGTGCCCGCGGGCAGCGTGCCGAACTGGAAGGGATTGCCCACGCCGGCGAAGCGCCGCACGGCCGCGTCGGGCACCGCCGCTACCCAGGCGTCCGGATAGCCCAGCAGCGCCGCCAGCGGCCGGCCGGTGTGGAAGTGGAAGCCGCGATCGGGATCCGTCGCGACCTCCGTGTACTTGTCCTGCACCGCGCAGCTGAGCGCGTCGAGATCGAGCGGCGTGGTAACCATCGCGGCCGCCTTTCGCTGGCGTGCGTCTTCACGGACACGATCATGAAAGCGCGGGCGTAAAATGCGTGGTAGATGCGGTATTGCATGGAAAGCATGAGGATAGACGCATGATTGAGCCGACGCTGCGTCAGCTCGCCATCTTCCGCAGCGTCGCGCGGCTGGGCAGCCTGACGCGCGCGGCGGAGGCGCTGGATCTCGGTCAGCCCGCCGTTTCCCAGCACGTCGCGGCGCTGGAGCGGGCGCTGGGCGCGCGGCTGATCGTGCGCGCCGGCCGCGGCGTGCGGCTCAGCGAGGCCGGGCAGATCGCGGCCGAGTACGGCGACCGCATCCTGCGGCTCAGCGAGCAGCTGCAGGCGGAGATCACGGCGCTGACGGGCCTCAGCGCCGGCCGGCTGGTGGTGGGCGCCGGCCAGACGCCGGGGGATTACCTGCTGCCGGCGGTGCTGGGCGAGTTTCACCGCCGCTACCCCGGCGTCAGCGTCGAGCTGGAGATCGCCGACACGCGCCGCGTCACCGACTGGCTGATGCGCCACGTCTACGACCTCGGCTTCATCGGCGACCGCGTCGAGCACCCCGATCTGCCGCTGGAGCCGTTCGTCGAAGACCGCGTCGTGCTCTTCGTCGCCAGCGGCCACCCGCTGGCCCGGCGCACGGTCGTGACCCTGGCCGATGTCCTGGAGGCGGGGCTGATCGCGCGCGAGCCGGGCAGCGCCACGCGGGCCACGGGCGAGCGGGCGCTGGTCGCCGCCGGCATGGCGCCGCGCTTCGTGATGGAGCTGGGCAGCAACGAGGCGGTGAAGCGGGCCGTGCTCGCCGGGCTGGGCGTCGGCCTCACCTCGATTTACGCGCTGGAGGTCGAGCTGCAGGCGGCGCGGCTGCGCGTGCTGCCCGTGCCGGAATTCGACGGCCGGCGTATGCTCTACATCGCCCGGCACCGCAGCGCTCCGCTCACCGCCGCGCAGGCCGCCTTCCTCGAGCTGGCGCGCGCCGTGAAGGAGACGGACCTGTTGCGCCACTTGGCGCGGCGCTCAGGCCGCCACGCGCCGGTGTAGAATAGGCGCCGCGCCGGGCGGCGACAGCCGGCGATACACGGCAGGAGGCGTCAGGTGAACGGACGTGCGGCGATCTATCACGGCCCGGAGCAGCCCTTTGAGCTGCGCGAGTTCCCGTTGCCGCCGCTCGAAGCGGACGCGATCATGGTCAAGGTCGCGATGGCGGGCATCTGCGGCTCCGACCTGCACATCTGGCGCGGCGAGATTCCCGCCCGCTTCCACCTCCCCGCCGGCCACGAGATGACCGGCCGCGTCTACCAGCTCGGCGAGCACGTGCGCAGCGATTCGCTGGGCAAGCCGCTGCGCGAGGGCGACCGTATCGCCTACGCCTACTTCTATCCCTGCCGCCGCTGTTACGTCTGCCTGCGCGGCGAGCCGGCCGCCTGCCCCAACCAATCACCCGCCGTGAAGCTGGGCGAGGCGCCCTACTTCACCGGCGCCTTCGCCGATTACTACTATCTGCGTCCGGGCCACTGGGTCTACCGCGTGCCCGACGAGCTGCCGGACGAGCTGGTGGCGCCGGTCAACTGCGCCCTTTCGCAGGTGATGTACGGCCTGCACAAGGCGGGCGTGCGCCTGGGCGACACGGTCGTCTTGCAGGGCGCGGGCGGGCTGGGGCTGAACGCCGCCGCCGTGGCGCGAGAGATGGGCGCGGCCAAGATCATCGCGATCGATGGCGTCGCCGGCCGGTTGGCGATCGCCAAACGCTTCGGCGTGGATCACACCATAAACATCAACGAGGTCGATACGCCGGAAAAGCGCATCGCCGCGATCAAAGACCTGACGGACGGCGTCGGCGCGGACGTGGTCTGCGACTTCGTCGGCTTCACCGCGGTGATCCCGGAAGGGATCGAGATGCTGCGCTTCGGCGGGACGTATCTCGAAGTCGGCACGATCAGCACGGACGCGAGCGTAACGTTGCAGCCGGCGCGGTTGGTCTTCCCCAGCAAGAAGATCATCGGCATCTATCACTACGAGCCGTGGACGATCCCTACCGCGCTCGACTTCCTGCAGCGCACGCGGCACACGTACCCGTTCGAGGCGATCGTCTCGCACAAGTACCCGCTGGAGCAGATCGACCGGGCCTTCGCCGAAGCCGAGTGGCTGAACCGCGCCGCCAACCCGACAGCCGTGACACGGGCCGTGATCGCGTGGTAGGCGAGGCGTGGCGGGCCCTCATCCTCACCCCCTTACCCCTCTCCTTCTCCCAATACTGGGAGAAGGAGAGGGGCGATCCCGGGTTGGAGCGATCCGGAAGGCGCAGGGTTAGCACGTTTGTGTAGGGGCGCACGGTTACCCCTGCGCCGTCCGATTCGTGCTCCGCCCGATCGCCCCTTTCCCTCATCCCAAAGCGCTCCCCGCGCGATGTCAGAGATTGGGGGAAAGGGGACGGGGGATAGAGGGCCGGGCGCGCCGAGCCGCTTCAATCCAGCTTCGCCAGCTCCCCGTGCCGGAAGCAGCTCGTGAGGTGGTCGTTGACCATGCCCGTCGCCTGCATGAAGGCGTAGCAGATCGTCGAGCCGACGAAGCGGAAGCCGCGCTTTCGCAACGCGGCGCTGAGCGCGTCGGACTCGGCCGTGCGCGCCGGCACCTCCGCCAGGCTCTGCCAGGCGTTCTGCCGCGGGCTGCCGCCCACGAACGGCCACAGCCAGGCGTCGAAGCTGCCGTGCTCCGTTTGGAGATCGAGAAACGCCCGTGCGTTCCCGATCGCGGCGGCGATCTTCAGCCGGTTGCGCACGATGCCGGCGTTGCCGAGCAGTTCGGCGACCTTCTCCGCTCTGTAGGCGGCCACGCGCGCCGGCTCGAAGCCGTCAAAGGCGGCGCGGTAGTTGTCGCGCTTCGCCAGGATCGTCTCCCAGCTTAAGCCGGCCTGGGCGCCCTCGAGCACGATGAACTCGAACAGGGCGCGATCGTCGTGCAGCGGCGTGCCCCACTCCGTGTCGTGGTAGGGCAGGCTGAGCGCGCTGCGCGCCCAGCCGCAGCGGGTTGGTTCGGCCATGTCGTCCTGCTCCGGTGCAACGCGCCCTGCGCGCAGCACGCCCCTCATACTACGCTCTACGCTCTACGCCCTACGCCCTGTTCCCTGTTTCCTGTCACCTGTACCCTGTCACCTGTCACCTGTCACCTGTTACCTGTTACCTACGCACCGCCGGAGGCTGCCGCGTGGCCGAACCCGCCGAGCTGACGTTCACGATCGCGCCGGAGGTGCTGGCGCTGGGCCTCGGCGGCGCCTACCTCGTGATCGACGGCATCGCCAGCCGCGCCACGCACGCGGCCTTCGAGGCGCTGCTTGAGGCCGAGCTGCCGGCGCTGCGCGAGCAGTACGCCGCGCCGGATTTTGCGAAGACAGACCCCGTGCTGGCCGGCTTCCGCGAGCTGCACACGCGCGTGGGCCGCTCCAACCGCCGCTTCGTGGCCTCGCCGGAGGCGCTGCTGGGCCGCTTTCAGCGCACGGGCGCGCTGCCGCGCGTCAACCTGCTGGTGGACATCTATAACCTCGTGAGCCTGAAGACGCGGTTGGCGCTCGGCGCCCACGACGTGGCGCGGATCGAGGGCGGCGTCTGCCTGCGGCTCACGGACGGCAGCGAGGGCTTCCGGCCGCTGGGCGCGGCCGAGCCGGAGCCCATCTTCGCCGGCGAATACGCCTACTGCGACGCGGCGAACGACGTGCTCTGCCGCATGGAGGTCGTGCAGGTAGAGAAGACGAAAGTCACCGAAAGCACGACCGCCGCCTTCTACATCGTGCAGGGCAACATGCACACGCCCGCCGCGAGCATCCGCGCCGCCGTCGAGGAGTTGACCGCGCTGACCACGCGCTTCTGCGGCGGCACGGCGCGGCTGCTCTACACGCCGGCATAGATCGCGGCGTACTCCACCAGCCCGTGCCGCAGTGCGTAGCCAGCGGCTTCGGTGCGGTTGGCGCAGCCGGTCTTGTTCAAGATGCTGCGCACGTGCTGGAAGACGGTGTTCACAC
Organism: Dehalococcoidia bacterium; assembly: GCA_035310145.1. Lineage (NCBI taxonomy): Bacteria > Bacillati > Chloroflexota > Dehalococcoidia > Dehalococcoidia bacterium. The sequence continues at coordinate 22,939 of DATGEL010000015.1, read as the reverse complement.
TGATCACGAGCGCAGCGGCGATCTCGCGGTTGCTTTTGCCCAGCGCTACGAGCCGCAGCACCTCGACTTCGCGGGCGCTGAGGCCGTTGGGCAGCCGCGCGGGAGCTGCCGTGGGTTGCGGCGGCGCGACGGATACGGCTTGAGCGGCCGGCTCGGCGGGGATGGGCAGCGCGAGCGCCAATGCGATCGCTTCGTCTTCGGAGAGCGCCCGCCCCTCGGCCCAGGCTGCGGCGAACGCCTCCTCGCCCAGCTTGCGCTTGAGCGAGGCCATCGTGCGCTCGTGCAGCCCTGTGCTGATCGCGGTGTTCGGGGCGCCAGCCCGCTCGCGCAGCGCCTCGCCCGCGCCGAACAGCACGGCCGAGCGGCGCGGATCGCCCAGGCGGTTGGCCATGGCGCCGAACGTGCCCAGGGCGAAGCCGCGACTGGCCAGGTGCCCCTGCTCGCGGGCCAGCTCGATCGCCTCGATCAGCAGCTCGCGGGCGCGGGCGGAGGCGTTGCGGCTGTTGAGGTAGACGGCGCGCAGGATCAGCGTCTCCATCAGCCGCGCGCTCAGACCACGCGCACGGCTGATGCGGCGGCTCTCGGCGAGCAGCTCGGCGCCGCGGCGCTCGTCGCCCAGCCGGTCCGCCACGGCGCCCAGCAGGTCGAGCGTGCGTGTGGCCACGATCCAGTCGCCGCTCGCGCGCCCCAGCGCCAGCGCCTCGGCGAGGGGCGCCTCCGCCGCCTCATACTCCTCGTGCCGAAAGCGCTGCATGCCCAGCTGCTGCAACCCATGCGCGAGGTACCAGGGATCGCCGTAGGCGCGCAGGGCGCGCAGGCTTTCGTCGAACAGTCGCAGCGCCGTGGCTTGATCGCCAGCCACATCCGTGTAGATCGCCGCGTTGATCGTCGCCAGCGCCCACTGCGGGCGGTCGCCGGCCGCAAGGAAGAGGCCCGCGGCCTCGTGGCTGCGCGCCCGCCCCTCGGCGGTATCCGGCAGGTTGGCGCCCAGCGCCGACCACGCCCGGCCGGCGCCGCGCTTGTCGCCGTGTGTCTCCAGGATGCGTGCCGCTTCCCGCAGCGCCCCGGCCAGCTCCGTCGCCAGGATCCCCTCGGCCTGGTTGAGCCGGGCCTTCACCGTGATCGCCCCGGCCCACGCCCGCTCGAACTCCGCCGCGTCGGACAGGGCCAGCGCCCGTTCGGCCCAGTCGCGGCCCGCGCGCAGCTCCGTCCGCCGGCGCCAGTACCAGCCCAGCGCCGCGACGAAACGTAGGGCGATCTGTGTCTCCCTGTGCGCGATCGCCCACTCCAGCGCCGTTGCCAGGTTCTCGCGCTCGGCGGCGAGGCGGTCCGCCCACACCTCGGCCCTGCGGTCGGCCTCCAGCGTGTCCGACTCCTCGGCGAGATCGAGATAGCAGCGCGCGTGCCGGCGCAGCGCCGCCTCGGCTTCTCCTGCGGCCTCGAGCCGCTCGATCGCCAGCTCGCGCACCGTCTCCAGCAGGCCGAAGCGCGGCTCGCCCTGCAGATCGGCCAACGGCGTGACCAGGTGCTGATCGACGAGCGCCGCGATCGGCGCCAGGGCGTCGGCATCGGCGCCTGGCGGCAGGCAGACGGCGGCGACGACCTGCAACCCGAAGCCACCCGCGAACACCGCCAGCCGCCGGAAGACCGCCTGCTGCTCGGCGCTCAGCAGCTCGTAGCTCCAGGCCAGCGTCTGGCGCAGTGTCTGCTGCCGCTCGGGCAGGTCGCGCGGCCCTTCCACCAGCAGGGCCAGCCGCCGGTCCAGCCGCGCCAGCAGCGCCGCCGGTGAGAGCGTGCGCACCCGCGCCGCGGCCAGCTCCAGCGCCAGCGGCAGCCCGTCCAGCCGCCGGCAGATCGCTGCGATGGCTGGGGTGTTCTCCGCGTCGAGCGTGAAGCCGAAGCGCGCCGCGGCGGCGCGGGCGCAGAAGAGCTGCACCGCCGGGCTCGCCTGCACGCTGCTGAGATCCGTTTCGCCCTCTGCCGGCAAGGCCAGCGGCGCCACGCCGTATTCGTACTCGTCGCGCAGGCGTAGCGGCGTACGGCTGGTGACCAGCAGCGTGAGGAGCGGGCAGCGCTCCAACAGCGCGGCGAGCAGCGGCGCCGCCTCCGCCAGCTGCTCGAAGTTGTCGAGCAGCAGCAGCAGGCGCCTGCCATCGAGGGCGCGGACGAGATCGTCCAGCGTCGCCGGAGCGTGCGTCTCCAGCAGCCCCAGCGCCCGCGCCAGGGCGCCGAGCAGCAGCACCGGCTCACGCAGCGGCGCCAGGTCGACGAAGACGAGGCCATCGGGGAAGGCGTCCGCGACCGCGCGGGCAGCGGCGATGGCGAGCCGCGTCTTGCCCGAGCCGCCGGCGCCGGTGAGCGTGACCAGCCCCACGTCGTCGCGCAGCAGCAGCGCTCGCACGGCCGCCAGCTCGTCGTCGCGGCCCAGCAGCGGCGTGCGCGGCGCGGGCAACGCGGCGGGAGTGAACGGGCTCGCGGCGTGCGCGTGGTTTCTGCTGGACATCGCGCTTTGCCTCGCGTACGAGACGGCCGCGCCGGGCGCCTTCCCGGCGAGACGCCTCCGTCCACGATAAACGATCGGTGAGGCGCATTTCGCGCACCCGCACACCCAGCCTGCGCGATGCCGCCCTTCACGCTCGCCGCCAGGCCCGCGCCCGCGCGAAATGGGCGCGTAGCCAGCAGGCGAGCGAGCGGGCGGCCCGCGGCGGGCGGTTCGCCCTGGCGCCGTGCCGCATCGTGGCCGCTCGCTCGGCGGCCAGCAGATCGAGTTCCCGTAGCAGTGCGGACCGGCGTTGCGCAGCGCGCAGCTCCTGCCGCCGGCGTTCCTGCGCCTCCTGAATGCGTCCGAAGTCCATGGCTTCGCCCTCTCTCCATCCGCGCTGCGGCTGGCGCCGGCCAAGCGGGTACACTAAGCAGCAGGCGCCAGCTACAAGCGTGTGCAGATCGCGCTGCTTGTGTGTGTTTGTTACGCTGCGTATATGAAACGATGACGTCTCACAGAAGAGTCTATCATGTTCCACCGCGGCCGGCGAGGTCCGTGTGCCGATGGATCGAAAACTGCTTGACGCAACCCTGGCCGTGCTGGCCGAGGGCGGCCTCGAGGCGGTCAGCCTCGACCGCGTGGCCGAACAGGCGGGCGTCTCCCGGGTCACGCTCTGGCGGCAGGGCGTTTCCCGCGAGTCGCTGATCGCCGCCCTGCTCGAGCGGCTCGCCGCCGACTACCGCGAGGCGCTCTGGCCGATCCTCACGGCCGAAGGCAGCGGCCGCGAGCGGCTGCGCCGGGCGCTGGAGGCGCTCTGCAGCGTGGCCGACCGCCACCTGCCGCTGCTGCTGGCCTCGGACACGGCCTTTCACCAGTCCGGGGCGCCGGGCTTCAACTTCAACGGGCCGATCGAGCGCCTGCTGCGCGACGGCCTCGCCGACGGCTCGTTGCAGCCCGCGGGCGATCCGCGGGAGTTGGCGAACGTGGTCTTCAACGCGGTCTGCTGGCCCTACGTGCACCTGCGCGGCCGCCATGGCTGGGCTTCAGAGCGGGCGCGCCCACAACTCGTCGGCCTGGTGCTGCGCGGCATCGGCCCGGACACGGCGCAGGCGTAGCCACGGCCCTGGAGCGGAACCGATGCACCTGGAACTGGTCCCGCTGCTGCGCGTCGAGCGCGAGCTGTACCACACGCCGCGCGGCTTCGCGCGCTTCCGCAAGTACCTGGCGACGATGCAGGGCGGCACAAACGATGTGGAGTTGCTGCCGCTCGTCGCGCTCAACCCGATGGGCAAAGAACACGTCGCCGCCGTGCTCGACGCGCTGCTGGCGCTCGACGCGGAGGCGGTCGCGGCCGAGGCCGCCGCCGATGCCGGCCGCCGGCTGGCGGGCGAGGCCGGCTCGCTCAAGGTCGGGCTGGTCGTCGCCGACGACGCGCAGGGCGGCTGGACGCAGCGCGAGCTGACCGACGCCAAACACCGCTTCGAGATCGACGCGGCGCTCAAGCGCGGCTGGGCGACGGTGTTGCTCTGGAGCAGCGAGACGCCATCGCGCGAGACCGTGCGCCGGGAAACGCTCGCCGCGATCTTCCGCGCCTGCTATGTGCGCCGCCACGGCGAGCCGCGCACGCTCGGCCAGATGCTGCGCCAGGAGGGCCAGGTCGCCGCCTTCGCCGAAACGCCGCCGCCCGACCGCTCAGTGCAAGAGCTGGCCGCGATCCGTGCCGTGATCGACCCGCGCCGCGAGGAGACCGCCTATCCGGTGATCATCGCCTGCCTCTACGGCGACGCGGCGGCGCAGGCCGTCGGCTATCCGCGGCTGGGCTTGCCGGAGGGCGCCGGCTTCATGCTGGCGCTGCACGAGGCGCTGCAGGGAATAGGGACGAGGGACGAGGAATCAGGAACGAGGAAATAGGAACGAGGAAATAGGAAATAGGGGTGCGGTGGCCTCGTCCCTCGTTCCTATTTTCTGTGCTCTATTTCCTCGTCCCGGCGTCCCTACGCCCCCTGTTCCCTGTTCCCTGTTCCCTGTTCCCTATGAGTTCGCAGCTGCTCGTGCATACGGGCGGCCAGCATGCCGGCGGGCATCGGCCGGCCGACGAAGAAGCCCTGCGCCGCGTCGCAGCCCAGCGCCACCAGCGCGTCCCAGGTCTCCTGGTTCTCCACGCCCTCGGCCACCACCACCAGGCCGGCGTTGTGCGCCAGCTCGATCACGGAGCGCACGACGGCGTGCGCGGGCGGGTCTTCAACCATGCGGCCGACCGTCGCCCGGTCGATCTTGATCTCGTCCACGCCAAGCTGGGCCAGGTGCGGCTGTGTGAACTGGCTGGAGCCGAAGCCCTCGACGGAGAGGCGCACACCCGCCGCGTCGAGCTGCTGCAGCATGGCCACGGCGCGGCGCAGGTCTTCGGCCACGCCGCTGTCCGTGATGCCGAAGGTGAGCCAGCCCGGATCGACTTCGAGGTGTGAGAGCAGCGTGGTGAGCGTGTCGGAGAGCAGCGAGTTGTAGCCGAGCTTGGGCGAGAGGTTGACCGTGACGCCCAGCTCCAGTCCCTCCAGCCGCCAGGCGCGGCACTGGCGCAATGCCGTGGCCAGCACCCAGCGTGTCAGCGGCGCGATCAGCCCCGCCTGCTCGGCCAGCGGGATGAACTGGTCGGGCATCAGCAGGCCGCGCTCCGGGTGCTGCCAGCGCGCCAGCGCCTCGGCGCGCACGATGCGGCCCGAGGGCAGCTCGACCACGGGCTGATAGTGCAGCAGCAGCCAGCGCTGGGCCAGGGCGCGACGCAGCTCGGAGAGCAGCGCCAGCCGGTTCGGGTCTTCCGCGGCCTGCGGCTCGCCGAAGCGGGCGGTGTCGCTGCCGCTGCGCTTGGCGGCGTACATCGCCAGGTCGGCGTGGCGTACCAGCGTCTCGGCATCGGCGCCGTGGTCGGGGAAGAGGGCGATGCCGGTGCTCACGTGCATGGTGAGGTGGCGGCCGTCGATCACGAAGGGCTGCTCGAAGGCGCGCACGATCTTTTGCGCCACGATCTCGGCCTCGGGGTTGCGGGCGCCGGGCAGCACCACGGCGAACTCATCGCCGCCCAGCCGCGCCAGCGTGTCCGAGTCGCGCAGGGCGCTTTGCAGCCGCGGCGCGGCCTGCTGCAAGAGCTGGTCGCCGGCATGGTGGCCGAAGCGGTCGTTCACCTCTTTGAACTGGTCCAGGTCGAGGAAGAGCAGGGCCAGCGGCGAGCGCTGCCGATAGGCGAGGCGGATGGCGTGCTGCAGGCGGTCTTGCAGCAGGATGCGGTTGGGCAGGCCGGTGAGCGCGTCGTGCAGCGCCTGGTGCTGCAACAGCTCCTCGGCCTGCTTGCGCGCCGTGATGTCGCGCGCGGTGACGATAATCCCGTCCACGTGGGCATCGTCCAGCGAGTTGCGCAGGATCGCCTCGATATACCTCCAGGCGCCGTCGCCAGACTGCTGACGATACTCGACCGTGCGCTGGTGCCCCGGCGTGGCGGAAACCTCGTCGAGGGCGCTGTGCAGCCGCTCGGCGTCCTCACGGGCGATCGTTTCGAAGATGCTGCTGCCGAGCAGGCGCTCAGCGGGGTAGCCGATGCTGCGCTCGGCGGCGGGGCTGAGGAAGGTGATCGTGCCGATCGGGTCGAGCACGAGGATGATGTCGGAGCTGCGGTCCACCAGGGCGCGGAAGCGCGCTTCGCTGGCGCGCACCCCCTCCTCAGCCGAGCGGCGCGCCAGCAGGTGGCCGGCCTGCGCCGCCAGCAGGCTGAGCAGGCGCGTGTCTTCGGCGGAGAAGGCGGCGCCCGGCGCGTAGCGGCGCACGATCACGACGCCGAGCTTCTGCGTGCCCGCCTCCAGCGGCGCGCCGAGCGTGGCGCGCAGGCCCGTCCGGCCGCTGGCGTCGCCACCGTCGAAGACATCCACCATCAGCGGCGAGCCGAGCTGCCAGACCGTGCCGGTGATGCCCTGCCCCGGCTGCACGCGTTCCGGCGGCGGCGGCGTCGCTTCGCCGCCGTGGGCCACGGCGCGCAGCAGGCCCTCACCCGAGTCCCAGAGATAGACTGAGGCGCTTTCGCCCTCGCTGATGCGCAGCGCGGCCTCGACGATGCGTTCGCCCAGCTCTGACGTGGAGTGCGCCAGGCCGGCGTCCAGCGCCAGCTCGTGCAGGGCGAGCAGGCGCACGGCCTGGTGCATCGCCGGCACATACGGCTCCTGCTGCGGGGTCTCGGAGGTCAAGAACTCCTCCGTGGCATCTGCCTCACCAGCCGTCGTCGTCATGGGCGCCGCGCCTCATTATTACATAACCGCGTCGTAACCGGGCAGCGGCGCCGGAAGGCCGAACCGCGGCGCCGTGCGACTAGGCGAACGCAAGAGCTCACCGCAAGTATCGCGGCGGCGCGGCGAAACTTTAGCACGCCGGACGCGCGGCAGACCCGGCGGCGCGGCCGGCGTAACGTACGGTAAACCGCCTGGAAATCTGCAGGAAACGGCGAAGCTGCGCCCTGGCGAGCGTTATGGAGCTGGCGACACATAAAACGGCGACGCAGCCGGATACTGCCCTGCAGAAACATAGATTTCACATTGGGGACACACTGGCGAAACCGCGAAACACGACGATGAGAACGCCTCGACCGAGAAGCCGGAAATGCTGCGCGGGCTGTGCATGCTGCCGGCGAACGGCGATCGTTGCGCCATTTTGTGCGCATTTCGTCACAGACCTGGTCATTGGAGCGACGATGAAGCTGCAGCAGGCAATGCTGGTGAAACTGCGCGGCGGGGCGCTGATCGGCGCCACGGTGGCGCTGGGCATCTCCTGGTCGTTTGCGCTCGTCCACATCAAGACCGGGGCGCTGCCGCTGCTCTGGGCGGCGGCCATGCCGCTGCTGGCCTTCTACTATCTCTCCGGCCCGCCGCGCGCGGCATGGAAGCACCTGCCCGCCGCCGCGCTCAGCATCTACGCGCTCGTGCTCTGGCGTGTCTCCAGCGGCTACGGCGCGATCGGCGGCGTTGCCACGGCGCTGGGCGTGGCGTCCAGCCTCGCCGTCTTCTGGCTGGCCGCCCGCCTGCACACGGGCACGGCCGCCGGCAGCGCGGCGCCGATCGTCGTTCCGCTAGCCACGTCGTCGCGGCGCGGCAACGCGGCCAAACGGCGCCGCCTGCGCGCCGCCGGCGGCCGGCGCTAGCCTGCTGCTGCACGACAGACCCTGCGACCGGGGCGAAAGAGGACTTGCCCCTACGACCATCGGCGTTACCCGAGGTAAGCGTGATGCCCGCACTGAAATCTACGTCCGCATAGCGGACTCCACATTCGGGGTGAGCGCCATGGGCGCGTAAGCGCCCATCCAGTACCCAAGCTTGCCCCGTACGACCAGCGGAGCTCTTCGAGGCAAGCGTGATGCCCGCGGTGAAATCATCGTCCGCGCAGCGGACTTCACATTCGGGGGTGACAGGGGGCTCGCTCCCTATGACCAGCGGAGATCTTTAAGGAGGAGCGTATGGCGGCCAATCCACCGGCGGCGTCCGAAGGCGGCCCGCAGCCTACCCTGGGCCTCACCGGCCTGACCGTGAACGCGATGGCGCTGATCGCGCCCGGCGCCTTCCTCTGGACGACGTTCCAGGCGCAGGCCACGCTGGCGAACGGCTCGAGCCGCACGGCGTCGGATATGTGGTTTGCGCTGATCGCCTCGATCGCGATCGCCTTTTTGACCGCGCTCTGCTACTCGGAGCTGGCAAACCTCTACCCGCGGGCCGGCGCCGGCTCGTCCTACTACTTCGCCGAGGCCGCCTTCCTCGACAAGGAGAAGGCGCACCATCAGCGCTGGGCACGCGCGGCGAAGATGACCGCCGGCTGGATCTCGCACCTCTACTACTGGGTCTATCCGGGCATCCTCGTCGCGTTTATCGCCACGCTGATCGTCTACGTCGTCGGGTTGTACAGCTCGACGGCGGTAAACATCAACGTCCAGATGCTGATCGCGGTTGTCGCGGCGGCATTGATCGGCTTTATCGCCCTGCGCGGCATCAACGGCTCGACGATGACGGCGCTGGCGATCAACGTGATCCAGCTCGTGACGCTGCTGCTCGTCTCGGTGCTGGCGATCGTGTTCCGCGCCACGCACGGCGGCCTGCAGTACGAGCACAGCGGCGTGATCGACGTGCTCACGCCGCACCACTTCAGCAGCGTGGTCTACCAGGGGACGATCGCGATCCTGTTGCTGGTCGGCTTCGAGTCGGTGACGGCGCTGGGCGCCGAGGCGAAGAACCCGAAGCGCCACATCCGCCAGGCGATCCTGCTCTCGCTCACGATCCAGGGCATCTTCGCCTACCTGTTCGAGTACTTCGCCGCCAACTACTTCATTGGCAGCCACATCGTCGGCACGGCGCCAGACGCCAACACGCCCGCGCCAACCGGCTATGCCGCGGCCGCGGCCTCCGGATCGCCGCTGGGTGACTTCCTCAAGTACATGGGCGATCACTGGTTCAGCAACCTCGGCATCGCCTTCGCCACGATCGTGGCGGTCACGGTGGTGCTGGCGCTGGTGGGCAGCATCCTCTCGGCGATGAACACCGGCGTGCGCATCACCTACGTGATGGGCCGTGACAAGGAGATGCCGGGCCTGCTCGGCTTCCTGCACGGCAAGTACGCCACGCCGCACTACGGCGTGCTGTGCATGGTGATCGTCTCGGCGTTGTTCGGCGCCTACGGCGTGCGCAGCGCCGACAACCTGCTGCAGATCACGCTCGCCTCCAACGTCGGCACCTTTATCCTGTACGGCTTCACCTGCCTGGTGACGCTCGTGGCCTTTTGGAGCCATGCCGACCGCGACTTCCTGCGGCACAAGATCGTTCCGGCCGCCGGCGCGGTGCTGAACATCTTCATGATGCTCGCCGTGTTCTACATCGCCCTTTCGGCGGGCGGCAACTCGGCCCAGGACGGCCAGATGGCGATCCTGATCGTCGGCGTGTGGGTGGTGCTGGGCATCCTCTGGTTCGTCTGGAACTCGGCGCGGCAGGGCCGCTCCATGCTCAGCGCCTCGGTGCAGACGGGGGCGTAGGCGGTCGGCCCTCACCCTCACCCCCGACCCCTCTCCCTCTCCCAATCGTGTATATCGCGTGGAACGCGATGGTACATCGAGAGAGGGAGAGGGGCGATCATTGGCAGGAAGTTCCGGGGCGGGATTGGGTTAGCAGGCTGCTGCGGGAGCGCACCGCCAGCGCCTTTCGCGCCGTCGGTCGCGCCTGCGGCGCGTCGTACCGTCCGGCGCCGCCTCGCGCCAGCGCTACCGGATCGCCCCTCTCTCCCATACGCGCTTGAACAGCCGCGGATCTCCTCCAGATTGGGTTAGGGAAAGTGGGGACGGGGGAGCGAGGGAGCTCATCTGTGCTCAGCGCGCCAGGCCTTGCAGGAGCAGCTCCAGGCCCGCGGCGGCGAAAGCCTGCATGTTGCGCAGACGGTCGGCGTCGCCGGTCTCCAGCGTAATCGCGCGTTCGCTCGCGCCGGCGAGCGCGAGGCAGCTGTGGCCGGCGGCGTCGCCGTAGCGGTTGCCCGTGGGGCCGGTGGCGCCGCTCTCGCTTAAGCCCCAACTCGCGGCGAAGCGCTCACGCGCCGTGCGCGCCAGCAGCAGCGCGTACGGCTCGGTTGAGGCGCGCATGCCGCTGAGCGCCTCGTCCGGAATCGCCAGCAGCGCCGTGCGCGCCGCGTGCGTATAGACGACGGCGCCGCCAAGAAAGTAGGCCGAGGCGCCGGGCACGGCGAGCAGCGCCGCCGCGATCAGCCCGCCGGTGGACGACTCGGCCACGGCGATCGTCTCGCGCCGCTCCTTGAGCAGCGCCGCGGCTTTTTCGGCCAGCGGCAGCAGTTCGTTCAGCATCGCGTCCTCCGGGGACATCGGGCGGCAGCCATCGGCGCCGATGGGCTCAGATCAGCGCCGCCGGCTGCAGCTTGAACTCTTCGAGGAACTGGGGAATGTGGTCGATGCGGCCGGTGATCGTCTTTGGCTCGCTGCGGGCGATGAAGCAGACCGCCTCCGCGATCATCTCGACGGGCGACTCGCGGTCGCGGGTGTTCTGGTTGGTGATGCCGAGGAACTCGGTGCCGGGCGTCTTGACGAGGCCGGGGGAGATCGCGTTCACCGCCACGTTGTCGCCGTAAACTTCCGAGGCGAAGCCGGTGGAGAAGCGTTCCATCGCCGCCTTGCACATGCCGTAGACCGTGCCGCCGCGCGCGGCCGCCGCCGTGTAGGGCTGCTGCGGGTGGTAGGCGGCGCCGGAGGAGATGTAGATGATGTGGCCGCGGCCCTTCGCCTTCATGCCGGGATAGACGAGCTGTGCCAGCTCCGTGGGGCCGAAGACCTGCACCTCGAACATCAGCCGCAGCCGCTTTTCGACGAACTCGGCCGTGGGCGCGTAGTAGGTGACGGCCGCGTTGTTGACGAGGAGATCGACCGGGCCGTAGGCCGCCTGCGCCTGCTCGATCAGGCGGTGACGGTCTTCGCTGCGCGAGAGATCGGCCCTGATCGCCTGCGCCTCGCCGCCGGCGTCGCGGATGTGCTTGACGGTCTCGGTGATCGTGCCGGGCAGCGGGTGCTCGCTCTGCTCCACGGTGCGGGCCGCGACCACGACTTTGGCGCCCTCCATCGCCAGGCGGCGGGCGATCGCCTCGCCGATGCCGCGGCTCGCGCCGGTGACGACCGCGACGCGCCCGGCCAGGGCGCCGTTGGGGTTAACCTTCGCCTCACTCATCGCCTCGCTCCCGTTCTGCGTGTTTGCCGCCCGGCGGCCGCTGCCGTACCGGGTCGGGCTGCGCGCCAGCGCCAGCATAGCGGAATCGGGCCCGTAGCGTGCCGGCGTGGCTAATTCCCGCAACGACCTGCCGTCGCCAGGTCACAGGCCCCCCGTCTTCGCGATCTGCGTCGCGGCGCCGCCTCGCCCTTGCCCGCCGGCGGCGCGTCGATGCGTTCGGTGATGGAACAGCTCGGGCATTCGCAGATCAGTCTGACAATGAACACCTAAGTGCGCCTTGCGCCCGAGCTGTTGCGCGACAACGCGGCCAGGCTGAACGAGGCGCTGGGCGGTTCCGCTACGGGCTGACAGCAACCGGCCGCCCGGTTGCTGTCAGCGTTGGTATCAAATCCACGGACGCGAAGAAAAAACGCCCCGAATCCAGGGCGTTTCACGCGTGAATCCCGGTAGCAGGGGAGGGATTCGAACCCCCGACCAAGGGCTTATGAGTCCCCTGCTCTACCGCTGAGCTACCCTGCCAGGCGCGATCGATCGTAGCAAGCGCCCGCTTGGGGCGTCAAACACGGCGGCGCTGCTCAACCCCAGCGCGGCTCTGCCGTGGGGTCGATGCCCAGCGCCGCCTTGCCCAGCCACTCGCGCGTCACGTCCTGGCTGATCGGATGGAAGGTGCCGGCGCGCACGTCGCGGTAATAGCGCTCCAAAGGCGTCTTCTTGTACAGCCCCAGCCCGCCGACGATGCCCATCGCCTTGTTTACGACCTCGATCGCATTGGGCGTGGCGAAGTATTTCGGCTGCAACAAGCGCACCATGCCCGCCATCGTGTGGTGCTCGCCGCGCATCCACTCTTCGGCCACCGTGTGCGTCAGCGCCCGCGCCGTGGCCAGCATCACGTCCATGTCCGCCAGCGCGAACTGCACCGCCGGCATATGCGCAATGCTGCGCGCCAAAACCGACGGCCGCCGCTGCTTCGCGTACTCCACGGCGAAGTTGCGCGCCGCCGTGGCCACGCCCGTGTAGACCGAGGCGATGCTGACGCTGAACCAGGCGAACAGCGCCAGGCCGCGCTCGTCGAAGTCGCCCGCCGGCCGCTTCTCGACCAGCATCAGCTCCGGCACCAGGCAGTCGCTCAGCTTCAGGTCGTGGCTGCCCGTGGCGCGCATGCCCAGCGCGTCCCAGGTCTCGATAATCTCCAACCCGGGCGTGCCCTTGGGAATGGCGAAGGTGCCGACTTCGTCCGGGGCGCCGTCCGTGCCGGGCACGGTGGCGCTGACGAGGAAGAAGTTCATCGCCGGCGCCATGCTGGCGAACATCTTGCGGCCGTTGAGCTTGTAGAAGCCGGGCAGGTGCTCCGCTTTCGTCACGGGGAAGCCCCAATTGCCGCCGGACTCCGGCTCCGTCAGGCTGCCGCCCAAGAGCCAGCCGTTGTCCGCCACCGACTTCAAGATCAACTGCCGCGCCGCGTCGTCGGGCAGGCCGCCTTCGAGCAGGGCGCCGATGCCGAACAGGTGCATGTTCACGGCCACCGCCGTCGAGCCGTCGCCCTGCGCCAGCCGCTCCTGGCAGCAGGCGAAGTCGAGCAGGCTGGCGCCGAGGCCGCCCAGGCTCTCGGGGATCGTCAGCGCGAGATATTTGGTCTCGCGCATCTTCTGAAAATTTTCGAAGGGGAAGGTGTTCTCGCGGTCGTGCTCGGCTGCCCGTGTGGCGAAGTCGTCCGCCAGCTCACCGGCGAGCGCCACGAGCCGGGCGCGTTTCTCCAGCGCGGGGTCCGCGGTGGTCGTCATGTCCTCTGCCTCGGCGCCTGCACGGCGCTGCCTCTGAATCGAGTCTAGTAAGCGCTCGTTTGAGCGGTCAATCGCACGTGGTGCGGTGCGGTCGGGTTGCTATGCTGGCCGCATGATGCAGCCCTTCGGCAGCGATCGCCTCGGTCGCGACGGTACGGCCGACGGCCCGGCGATCGAGACGCACGGCCTCGGCAAGCGCTTCGGCGAGACGGTTGCGCTGCGCGACCTCGACCTGCGCGTCGCGCGCGGCGAGATCGTCGGCTTCCTCGGCCCCAACGGCGCCGGCAAGACCACGACGATGCGCATGCTCGCCGCGCTGCTGAAACCGAGCGCGGGCACGATCCGTATCGGCGGTGTCGATGTGCTGCAGCAGCCGCTGGCGGCGCGGCGCGTGGTCGGTTTCGTGCCGGAGACGCCGTTCCTGTACGAGAAGCTGACGGGGCGCGAGTTTCTGAGCTTCACCGCGGGCCTCTTCGGCGTGAAGGATCCCTCCTCCCAGATCGAGCGCCTGCTGCGCCTGTTCGAGCTGGAGGAACGCGGCGACGACCTCGTCGAGGGCTACTCGCGCGGCATGCGCCAGAAGCTCGGCCTTGCCGGCGTGCTGCTGCACGAGCCCGAGGTGCTGCTGCTCGACGAGCCGACCAACGCGCTCGATCCGCGCAGCGCCCGCACGGTCAAAGACCTGCTGCTCGGCCTGCGCGACCGCGGCCGCGCGGTGCTGCTCTCCACCCACGTGCTGGAGATCGCCGAGCAGCTCTGCGACCGCGTGGCGATCATCGATGCAGGCGCCCTGATCGCGTCGGGCACGCTGGCCGAGCTGCGCCAGCGCACCGGCGCCGGTGACGCCAGCCTCGAAGACGTCTTCCTGCGCCTCACCGGCGGCAACGAGGAGCGCGAGCTGGCGCGCTACCTGGCGGGCTGAGCGCCGGAGGGGATGCGGCGATGTTGCTGCTGATCCTGCGCACGCGGCTGAAGATCTGGCGGCGTTCGTTGGGCGCGCGGCGCGGCCTGGCGCGCTATGGCCCGGCCTTCAGCGCGATCATCTCTCTGGTCGTCGGCGCGTTCACCCTGCTCGGCGGCGCCGGCATTGCCTCCGCCACAAAGGATCAGTACCCCGGCCGCGAGGCGGACCTGCTGCTGCTGCCCTTTCTGGCGCTGCTACTGTTCGTGCTGCTCAGCGGCATCGGCACGGCGCTCAACGAGCTGTTCGTCGCCTCCGACATCGAGCTGTTGCTGACGGCGCCGCTGCCGGATCTCGTGCTCTTCGCGCTCAAGCTGTTCGATACCACCTATCCGTCGCTGCTGACGGCTGCCTGGATCGCCTGCTCGCTCGCCGGCTTCGGGATCGGCACAGGCGCGTCGCCGCTGTTCTACGCCGCGGCGCTGCTGTCCTGCCTGCTGCTCACCGCGCTGCTGGCGGCGTTTAACCTGGGCCTCGTGCTGCTGCTGGCGCGCGTCTTCCCGGCGAAGCGGCTGCGCGAGGCGGTGCTGCTGGCCGGCAGCGCCCTGGGCGTGGGCGTCTGGTTGCTCTGGTACGCCTCCAGCCGCCGCGGCCTCTTCAGTCAGAACTCGCTGGACAAGGTCTCGGCGCTGGGCGGCTGGGTGCGCTGGACGCCGCCCGGCTGGGCCGCCGCGCTCGCCGCCGAGAGCTACCGCGGCCGCTGGCTGCAGGCGGGAGTCGCGCTCGTCGCGCTGGCGGGGTGCCTGGCGCTGCTCGTTGCCGTCGCCTACGCCCTGTTCACCCGCGTCTTCCTCAGCGGCTGGTCGAGCGCGCGGGAGGCCGGCCCACGGCGGCGACGGAGCCGCGCCGCCGCGCCCGCCCGCACCCACTCCGTGGCCCTCTCGATCGCGATCAAGGACTGGCGCACGACGCTGCGTGACTGGCCCTATCTCAGCACGTTGCTGCCCTCGCTGGCCTACGCGATCGGCTATCCCTTCATTCTCGTTCGCCTGCCGGCCGGCCACGGCGCCGCTGCACACTGGCTCAGCCTGGCGCCGCTGCCGATCGTGCCGCTGCTGATGACGCCGGTGCCGGCGCTGGCCGCCGTAAGCCGCGAGGGCCCCGCCTTCGACGTGCTGCGCGCCGCGCCGCTTGAACCCGGCGGCCTGCTGCTGGGCAAGACGATCGCCGTGGCCACGCCGGTGGCCGTGCTGACCGCGCTGGCGGGCATGGCGCTCGCCTTCTTGCACCAGGCGCCGGCTGGCGCCCTGATCGTGGCGGCGCTGGGCGGCGCCTGGCTGGCCGCGGGTTGCAGCGCGGCCGGCGTGGCCGTCGGCGCCTTCCAGCCGCGCTTCGACCAGGCGGCCACGCGCGGCCACCAGAGCGGCCTCTCGGCGGGCTGTCTGCTGTACACGGGCGTGGCGCTGCTGTTCATGACGGGCAGCGTGGCGCTGGCCGCCGCCGCGATCCTCGCGGCGCTGAGCAGGCTCGGCGGCGCGGGCACCCATGTCATGGTCGCCGGGATCGGCCTCGTGCTGTTCGCCATCGGCCTCAGCGCCGTGCTGGCCGTGGCCGGCGTCGCCCTTGACCGGCTGCGGCGGCTGCTGGAGCCGCAGGACGTCTGAGCCGCGGCGACGGGCTGGTGCGGCGGCAGCGATCGGCCGGCCGCTCATGACCTCCGCGGGTCACGGTCGGGCTTGCGACGGCGACGGGCGACACGGTACAACAGCGGCATGCCCGCGGCGCCGTGGTCGCCGCGCACACGGAAGGGGAGTGGCTGCACACGACCGTCTATCTCGCCCTGCTGCGCGGCATTAACGTCGGCGGCCACGCAACGGTCGCCATGACCGACCTGCGCGGGCTGCTGGCGGACCTCGGCTTCGCCGACGTGCGCTCGCTGCTGCAAACCGGCAATCTCGTCTTCCGCGGCGAGCAGTCGGCGGCCGCGGAGATCGAACGGCGACTGGAGCTGGAAGCGGCCCGGCGGCTCGATCTGCACACCGATTTCATGGTTCGTAGCGCCGAAGAGTTGACCGGTGTGATCGATGACAATCCCTTCCCCGATCTCGCCGCGCACGACCCCGCCCATCTCGTCGTCATGTTTCTGAAGCATGCACCTGGCGACGCGGCCGTGGCGGCGCTGCGTGCGGCGATTACTGGCCGAGAGACCGTCAGCTCCGGCGGTCGCCACGCCTACATCAGCTATCCAGACGGGATCGGCCGCTCGCGGCTGACGAACACGCTGATCGAGGCGAAGCTCGGCACGCGCGGCACGGGCCGCAACTGGAACACCGTGCGCAAACTGGCCGCGCTGGCCCGGACCTGAGCGGGGCGGGGCGCCGTACGAACGAACGTTCAAGATTCCTGCACGCCGGCGTATACTGGTTATGTATGCCAATCAGCAAGTTCGCAGACCAACTCAAGGCGCTGCCGGCCAAGCCGGGCGTCTACATCATGAAGAACGACGCCGGCGAGGTGATCTACGTCGGCAAGGCCACGCGGCTGAAGGACCGCGTGCGCTCCTATTTCGGCTCACCGCGCAGCCTGGAGGCGAAGACGCGGCGGCTGGTCAAGCAGATCGCCGACTTCGAGTACATTCTCTGCCGCAGCGAGCAGGAGGCGTTGATCCTCGAATCGACGCTGGTGAAGAAGCACCAGCCCTTCTTCAACATTCGCCTCAAGGACGACAAGCACTACCCCTATCTCAAGGTTGACCTGCAGGATCCGTGGCCGCGCGTCTACATCACGCGCAAGGTCGAGAACGACGGCTCGCGCTACTTCGGGCCGTACGCCAGCGCCGGCTCCGTGCGGCTCACGCTCGACCTGGTCAAAAAGCTCTTCCCCTGGCGGTCGTGTACCAAGACGATCACCGGCGTCGACCCGCGCCCCTGCCTCGACTACTACATCCACCGCTGCATCGCGCCCTGCACCTCGTACTGCACCAAAGAGGAGTACGACGCGGTGATCCAGCAGGTGATCAAGTTCCTCGAAGGGCGCACCCAAGAAGTCGTGGACGAGCTCTCCGGCAAGATGGAGGAAGCGTCCGAGGAGTACGACTACGAGCGCGCGGCGATGTACCGCGACCAGATCAAGGCCGTGCAGCGGGTGATGGAACGCCAGCAAATGGCGACGACGAAGCCCGTGGACTGGGACGTGTTCGGCATCACCCGCGCCGACGACGAGGCCTGCGTGCAGGTCTTCTTCGTGCGCGGCACGAAGGTGATCGGCCGCGACCACTTCGAGCTGCAGGGCACGCGCGAGGAGCGCGACGCATCGGTGCTGCAGAGCTTCCTGCAGCAGTTTTATGAGTCGGCCGTCTACATTCCCGCCGAGATCCTGCTGCCGGTCGAGCCGGCGGACCGGGCGTTGATCGAGGACTGGCTGAGTGAGAAGCGCGGCAAGAAGGTGAGCGTCGCGGCGCCGCAGCGGGGCGAGAAGAAGCAGCTCGTGGACCTCGCCAACGAGAACGCGCGCGAGACGCTGGAGATGCTGCGCGTGAAGTGGCTGGCGGACAAGGGCAAGACCGGCGCGGCGCTGGACGAGCTGCGCGACGAGCTGGACCTGCCCAAAGCGCCGCGCCGCATCGAATGCTACGACATCTCGCACACGCAGGGCACGAACCAGGTCGCGAGCATGGTCGTTTTCATCGACGGCCACCCGCGGTCCAGCGAGTACCGCCGCTTCAAGATTAAGCACGGCGACGGCAACAACGACGTGGAGAGCATGGCCGAAGTCCTGCGCCGCCGCTTCAAGCGGGCCGTGGCCGCGCGCGAGGCCAAAGACAATGACGAGGCCGCGGCCGAGAACGCCAAATGGGCGGAGCTGCCCGACCTGCTGCTGATCGACGGCGGCAAGCCGCAGCTGGGCGCGGCGCTGGACGTGCTGCGCGACCTGGGCCTGGGCGACGTGCCGGCGGCGGGCCTGGCGAAGGAGAACGAGGAGCTGTTCGTCTCCGACGCGAGCGAGCCGGCGATCCTGCCACGCACCTCGCAGGCGCTCTATCTCGTGCAGCGCATCCGCGACGAGGCGCACCGCTTCGCCATCACCTTCCACCGCCAGGTGCGGCAGAAGACGAGCATCAAGTCGGCGCTGGACGAGATCCCCGGCATCGGCCCCACGCGCAAGCAGGCGCTGATCAAGAAGTTCGGCTCCGTGCGCGGCATCCGCGAGGCCAGCGTGGACGACCTCAGCGGCACGCCCGGCATCACCCGCGCCGTGGCCGAGCGGGTGAAGGCGGCGCTGTAGGCTGCGCGGCGTTCCTGCCGATCAGCGCACCGACTCCTCTGGCTATACTCAGCACATGAGGTGGCTCTGACGTGGCGCGCATGGGAGCACAGCAATGGTCGCGGATTTGGTAGATCGGCGCTTCACGCTCGAAGAGTACGAGCGCATGGTCGAGGCGGGCATCTTCGACGAGGATGAGCACATCGAGCTGCTCGATGGGAGGATCGTCTGCATGACGGCGATGGGAGCCCGCCACTCCGTTTGCGTGATGGACCTGCACGACTGGTTCTACGATCGAGTACGCGGCCGGGCGAAGGTGCGCACGCAGATTCCGATCCGCCTGCCGCCGAGGGCTTCGCCGGAGCCGGACGTAGCGCTCGTGCGGCTTCGGGCCGATAACTATCGCTCCGGGCACCCCAACCCGGAGGATGTGCTGCTGGTGATCGAGGAGGCGGACTCCTCGCTGGCGATCGATCGCTTCGAGAAGCTGCCGCTGTACGCCGCGGCCGGCATTCCCGAGGCATGGATCTTTGACCTGAATGGCGACCGGGCGCTGGTAAACCGCGAGCCGCGCGGGACGGGGTCTACACCAGCGTGACGATCGTGGAACGGGGCGGTACGCTCTCGCCGCTTGCCTTCCCGGATCTGACGCTGCCGCTGAACGCGTTGCTGGGACTGACCGCGGAGCAGGAGTGATCGCACGTTCAGCAAACCGTCCGAAACCTTCCGGATGAGTGCGAGACAACAAACAGCCCCCGGCCAGCGATTGGCCGGGGGCTGTGCGGTTCGACGGGACAACTACAACATTAGCTGGCGGCGCCGAGCTTGAGGGCGTCGATCGCCTCACTCGCCTGGCGGCGGTTGAGCTCGGCCGGCAGGCAGTGGTAGCGGCTGCGCACCCACTCCTCCAGCGTGCCGTCGTCCATCGCCTGGGCGCCGCGGGCGATCGCGTAGATCGCCTTGATCTGCGGCTCGGTGGCCGGGCGGTCCGTCCAGGCGCCGCCGCCGAGCTGGCCCTGCGCGACCGGCGCCGTGCCGTTGCTCTCGGGGGCGCGGCGGGCCGGCTGGGCCTGCGCTCGCGGTGGCTGCGCCTGGCCGCCGCGGGTGCTGCGGATGTCCACCGGCGCATCCACGACTTTGCCCTCGTCGCCACCAAAGTCGAAGTCCTCGCAGAACTGGGTGCCGAAGCCGAGCGCGGCCAGCGCCCGGCCCAGCGCCTTCGTCTCGGCCTTCTCGATGAAGTCACGCCAGTCGTCGGCTGTCTCGCTGCCCCAACCGGTGGCGCTGCCGCGGCCGGGCACGGCAACGTGCGCCTTGAACACGGCGAGGTTGCGGTCCAGGTCGAGCGTGGCCAGCTCGGTGGCGATCTCCGCGTCCGGATGCTCGCTGCGCAGCCAGAGCAGCCGCCACTTGACCTCCATGTAGTCCAGCTCGATCGTCTTCCACTGGCCGTCCGGCGTTTTCTGCCGGCGGCTGAGCTTGGTCAGGTAGCGGGCGGGGTCGAAGCCCGCGGCGGCCTGGTGGCCGGCGTGCTCCGTCTGTTTCTCCGCGGCTGGCGCCTGCTGCTCGCTCATCTCCTGCTCCTTCTATCCGATGCACGCGTACGCTGTTCATCCCAGCGCCATGAGCGTAGTATATAGAACACACGTTCTGAAGTCAACGCTTATGGTTGATTTTGCGGGTGTGGATCCGAAAAAAGAGTCACAGGGGGCTGTTATCTAATAACTACTTTGGTGTAATTCTATGGTAGCCTGTTGGACAGCACCCGCAGCGCCGCCGAGGCCGCGAGGAGGATCGCCGTGGAAGACGCCATCACCCACTTTCTGCAGTTCCTCACCGTCGAGAAGGGCGCCTCGCAAAACACCGTCGCCGCCTACCGCAACGACATCCAGCAGTTCGCGACCTTCTGCGCCGCCGGCCGCACCAACGGCAGCCGCCCGAGCTGGTCGCAGATCGACCGCCCGCGCATCCAGGAGTACCTGCGCAGCCTGCAACAGCGCGACTACGCCGACGCCACCGTCGCGCGCAAGGTGGCGGCGATCAAGTCGTTCTTCGGCTTCATGCACGCCGAGGGGATCACGCCCGGCGACCCGACGGAAAACCTGGCCTCGCCGCGCGTGGGCAAGTCGCTGCCCAAGCCGATCTCGCCGGAAGAGGTGGACGAGCTTTTGGAGCAACCGCTGCGCCGCGGCACGCCGGAGGCGAAGCGCGACAAGGCGATGCTGGAGCTGCTCTACGCCACCGGCATGCGCGTCACCGAGCTGGTCTCGCTGAACCTGACCGACATCATCCTCAACGACGGCACGGCCTACGTGCGCTGCCTGGGCAAGGGCGCCAAAGAACGCACGGTGCCGATCCACACACACGCCGCCGAGTCGCTGCTCATGTACCTGCGCGAGGCGCGGCGCAAGATGGTGCGCACGCCGGGCGAGAAGGCGCTGTTCGTCAACCGCCGCGGCGAGCGGCTGACGCGCCAGGGCTTCTGGCTGATCCTCAAGGGCTACGCCGAGTCGGCCCACCTGCGCGGCACGGTGACGCCGCACACGCTGCGCCACAGCTTCGCCACGCATATGCTGCGCGGCGGCGCGCCGCTGCGCCACGTTCAAGAACTGCTGGGCCACGCCAACATTTCGACCACCCAGGTCTACACCCAGCTTGCCAACGACCATGTGCGCGAGGTCTACGACCGGGCGCATCCGCGGGCGGTGTGAGCCGGCGTGGCCTCACCCCCAACCCCCTCTCCAGCGACTGGAGAGGGGGCTTTTGTGTGTGCGAATTGGCGCTGCGCGTTCGTTCATACAGGTGGTGTACCGTACGGCTTCTGGTATCCGTGTCGGATCAGTAGGAAGCGAGATGCAGCCGTGCGGCGAACTCTCGGCGTTGGGCTCGTTTGCGCCGCAGCCGTGCTCGCTTGTTGGGCGTACGGCGCGGACGCGCAGCAGCCGGCGCCCAGCCCCACACCCGCGCTGGCGTCCGATCCGGTCGCGGTGGTGCAGGCGTTCTTCGACGCGATCAATCGCGGCGACGCGGACGGCGCTGCCGCGCTGTTCACCGAAAGTCCCTATTATGACGGGCTGAATATCTGCCAGGCACCGAAACCCTGCACAACCAGGGAGGAAATTGCGTCCGGTCTGAGTACAGGAATTGTCCCCTACCGGCCAATTACTGTGGATCTGGAGCAAGTGGACCCCACCTCGGTCATCGCCCGTGGACAGGGGGAGTTAGGCCGTGTCAACGATGCATACTTCGAGGGTGTGCCCAGAAGTTGTGGAAGCACGGTGCAGGGATGAGACGGAGGCGAGGCGTGGCGATGCAGTAGGGTAACGAGGAAAACAGAGCGACCGACCGTAGTGAGGACGGTCGGTCGCGCAGGAAGGGGCCGATGACTTCCCGCCTTCCCGTCGTGATCGTACTGCCTGCCCTCGCCCGTGCCGCAAGTGCCCTGGCCAGCGAGCTCAGCCGCTTTGCCGGTGAGCACCCCGAGTGCAGCCTGGACGCGTTGGAGAACGCCGTGCTGGGCGCCCTGCGCACGGCGGCGCCTGCCTTGCTCGCGGCGACGCTGGCAGGCAGTCATCGCCGCCTCCAGGACACCAGTGTGGCCCCGCCGCCACGCTGCCCGCAGTGTCACCAGCCGGCGGCGGTGCATGACTGGCGCCCGCGCACGCTGCAGACCCGTGCCGGGCCGCTGCAGTTCGCGCGGCCCTGGGCGCAGTGCGGGCCCTGCGGCCACGGCTTCAGCCCCACCGATACCGCGTTGGGGCTTGCCGGACCGCAACGCCTGAGTGCGGGGCTGCGCCAGCTCCTCGTCGCCCTCGGTGGCGAGACGAGCTTTCGTGCGGCCGCGCGCCTGCTGACCCAGACCACCGGCCTCGTCGTCAGCGCGGAGACGGTGCGCAGCGTGACCGAAGCCGCCGGGGCCGTCGCGCTGGCGCAGCAGGCGCAGCAGGCCGCGCACGTCGCGCAGACGGCGACGGCCCCAGCACCCCACGCGCCCGCGCCGGATCAACTCGTGGCGGAAGCGGACGGGGTGATGGTGCGCTTTCAGGACGGCTGGCATGAGGTCAAGGTCGGGGTCGTGGGTGGGTGGGACACCGTGGCCGCACAGCAGGGACCGGCGCCGCACCTGCAGGCGCCGAGCTATGTGGCGCTGCGGGGGCAGCCGGCCGTCTTCGGGGCGCAGTGGGGCGCGGAGGCGGCGCGGCGTGGGGCCGTGGACGTGGTGGGCTGGTACGGGCGGGGGAACCGTCTGGCACGCTTGCGGCACGCCGTCGTGATCGGCGATGGCGCGGCCTGGATCTGGGAGCAGGCCGCGGCGCAGTTCGGCGACCGTACGGAGATCGTGGACTTCTACCACGCCTGCGAACACCTGACGACCGTGGCGGGGCTGCTGGCGGGCGTGGGCAGTGCCGCGGCGACGGCGTGGGCGACCGCACGGCGGGAGGAACTGCGGAGCCAGGGGGTGGCCGCCATTCTGCCGCACCTGGCCACGCCCACCGGGCTCGACGCCGGGGCGGCGGCCAAGCTGCGCACGGAGCGGGGCTACTTCAGCGGGAATGCCGCGCGGATGCAGTACCCGGCGTTTCGTGCAGCAGGCTTGCCGATCGGCTCGGGGGCGGTGGAGAGCAGTGCCCGGCATGTCATCCAACAGCGGCTCAAGCGGGCCGGGGCACGCTGGTCGGATGCTGGCGGCCAGGTCATGGTTGCACTCCGCGCCCAGCACGCCACGCAACTCGCCCAGGCCGCCTAATCACTTGACCCATTACAACTTGTCACACCC